>JAZODI010000030.1:0-2217 GCA_045596965.1 Eubacteriales bacterium
CATATCATCGCTGCGGCCCATGGGCTTGCGCATCCGAACAAAGGTGCGGCCGCAGGAGCATTGCTCGCGGGTGAGGATGCAGATATCGCGGGTGCGATAGCGCATCATGGGGAAGGCTTCCTTATCCAGGCAGGTAAAGACCAGCTCGCCCTTTTCGCCCTCGGGCAGGACTTCGCCGGTTTCGGGGTTGATAATTTCGGCAACGAAATGGTCTTCGTTGATATGCATGCCGTTCTGCGCCTCGCATTCGAAGGAGACGCCGGGGCCGGAAATTTCGGTCAGGCCATAGATATCATAGGCTTTGATGCCCAGGGTCTTTTCAATATCCCGGCGCATCTCCTCCGTCCAGGGCTCGGCACCGAAGATGCCCGCCTTGAGGTGGTTATCCTCCGGCTTATAGCCCATCTCCTTGAGGGTCTCGCCGATATAGGCGGCGTAGGAGGGGGTGCAGCAGATGATGTTGGACTTAAGGTCCATCATGAATTGGATCTGCCGCTCGGTGTTGCCCGAGCTCATGGGCAGGGTAAGGCACCCTACCTTATGGGAGCCGCCGTTGAGGCCGGGGCCACCGGTGAAGAGGCCGTAGCCATAGCAGACCTGGCAGACATCCTCTTTGGTAGCACCCACCGCCACCAAAGCGCGGGCGCAGCATTCTTCCCAAAGATCGATATCATGCTGGGTATAAAAGGCAACCACCCGCTTGCCGGTGGTGCCGGAGGTAGACTGAATGCGGACACACTCGCTCAAAGGTTTGGCCAGCAGACCGTAAGGATAGGCTTCCCGCAGGTCGGCCTTGGTTAAGAAGGGCAGTTTATGGAGATCGTCGATACCCTTGATATCTTCGGGCTTGACGCCCTTTTCGTCCATCAGATTGCGGTAGTAGGGAACATTTTCATAGACATGCTTTACCTGCTTGACCAGCTTTTCCGATTGGAGGGCGCGGATCTGCTCATAGGGCATGGTTTCCGCTTCTTTTTGATAATAATTTGCCAAAGGGTTCATCTCCTTCTTAATAATTATAGCCTAAATCAAAGGCCTTTTTATTGATCTCAACAAATTGGGGTTTCACGCTCTTGGCGATGGCATCCATCCATTTTTCATAGGGGATATCCAGATATTTGGCCAAGCGCCCCATCAAAACAATGTTGACCGCGCGGGAAGAGCCAGCCTCCTCGGCCAGGGCCAGGGCATCAAAGGCATCGATGGCGATTCCCTTGGCGGAAAGATCCTCCAGAATGGTTTCGGGATATTCCGCCGCGCCGATAACAACCGGCATGGGATCGATCTGCTGGGTGTTAACGATGATCTTGCCGCCCTCCTTCAGGCGGGAAACATACCGCGCACCCTCTAATTTCTCAAAGGAAATGATAAAATCGGCCTCCCCATCGGCAACAACGGGGGAGTAGACCTTTTCGCCATAGCGAACGTAAGTAACAACGCTTCCGCCGCGCTGGCTCATGCCATGGACCTCCGATACCTTCACGTCCAAGCCTTCGTCCACCAGCAGGCGGCCCAGCAGCTTGGAGGCGAGCAGGGAGCCCTGGCCGCCAACGCCAACGATCATCAGATTGGTTGTTTTCATCATGCATTCTCCTTTCCGATGGCATCGAATTTGCAAAGCTGGGTGCAGACCCCGCAACCCACGCAAAGGGTATGGTCGATGACCGCCTTGCCATCCTTCATGGAAATGGCGGGGCAGCCCATCTTCATGCAGGCCTTGCAGCTGCGGCATTTAGCGGGATCCACCTTCAAGGGGGGCAGCGCCTTGACACTCTTGAGCAGGGCGCAGGGGCGGCGGCTGATAATCACCGAGGGCTCCTTGGCGGCCAGCTCTTCCTTGATGGCAATATCGCAGGCGGCCAGATCATAGGGATCAACTACCCGCACGCGGTTGATGCCGATGGCTTTGCAAAGGGTCTCCAGATCCACCTTGGAGGCGGGGTCGCCCTTAATGTTATAGCCGGTGGTGGGGTTTTGCTGATGGCCGGTCATGCCGGTGATGGAGTTATCTAAGATGATAACGGTGGAATTGGTATTATTATAAGCGATGTTCACAAGGCCGGTCATGCCCGAATGCATGAAGGTGGAATCACCGATCACGCAAACGGTCTTGCCCTCGCTTTCCTCCCCGCCCGCTTTATTGAAGCCATGGAGCCCGCTGATGGATGCGCCCATGCAGAGGGTGGAATCCAGCGCGTTGAGGGGGGCGGCCATACC
>JAZODI010000031.1:0-3403 GCA_045596965.1 Eubacteriales bacterium
TATAATAGCCTTCGTATCAAAAAGGCAAAAATATTATATTAGGAGGAATGTGATTATGGTCACAAAAAGAACAAGATGGCTTTCTGCTTTTTCTGTTGTTCTGATGCTGGTCTCCATGCTCTCATGCATCTTTGTCGCTTCGGCGCAGGATGTAGCGGGTATGCAGGCTTTGCTCGATAAGCTGAATAAGTATGAAGCCAAGAACTTCACTGATTCCGCAAACGCGACGATCAGTGGGTACAAGGGTAATGTTGCGAACGTGATTCAAATGTTTGCAAATGCCGACGACGCTACCTATAACGATCCTACGTCAGGGTATGCGTCTATGCTGAATGCTCTTGAAATGGGTTTTGAGCAGAGCATTATCCCGGCGATCAAGAATCAGCTGAAAGCTGATGCTTCGCCGATCTATTCTGCGAAGGATCTCTATGAAGGCTTTACCACCCCCGAGGGTGAGACCTTCAAGAACTATGATATCGCTACCAAAGAAGATTGGTACGGCGTTATCAAAGATTCCGATAACTATTACGATTACGGCATGGAAGGTGATACCGAGTATACCACCTTCGAAGGCTATACCTTCAACTTTGTCGCCGATATCGATTTCGGCGGCGAGATGATGCGTCCTGCCGGTGCCAACCCCATGGATTATTTCCAGGCCAACATCAACGGTAACGGCCATACCCTGAGCAATCTCTACATCGAGTATGGTAAGCTGGATCAGTTGGTTTATTTCAATGGTGAAAAAGATGTTAAGCCCATTAGCTCCGGTTCGGGTAATTTCGCCGGCGGCTTTATCAGCCGTTCCATGGGCATCACTGTTGAAAACCTCATTTTCAGAAATGTTGTTATTACCCAGAAAGCCGGTAGCACCTTCAAGGATGCTAATGGCAATGCCCTCGGTGCCGACGATGGTTATGCTGCTGCCGGTTTGTTTGGTAACCCCCATACCCATCCCGCAACCTATAAGAATATCATCGCAGAAGTAACCTTCGATGGTGTTCTGCATAAGGCGGGTTCCGGTTTCGTTGGTACCCACGGTAACGGTGCATCCTTCAACATCTCTAATGTGTATTTCGATGTTTCTTATAAGAACTTTATTGCCGCAAATGCACAGTATGTAAAGGTTGGCTTTTCTCAGCATAACGTCACCATGACCCTCTCGAACCTTATCATCGCAAATACCGGTGATGGCGAAGGCGCAAATGGTGCTATTACCTATAAGCCCGAGCAGAACCCCTCCATGAAGAATATCTTCGGTGCAGGCGTTCCCGCTTTGGTTCGTCATGCCGATTCGCAAGGCACCAATGATATGGTAGCTGAATATGCAAAGTATGGCGCTTATGATGCTGAAACGGTTGCTGAAGCAATCTATCAGTTCAATCATGCCCAGGCCGGGCTGCTGGAAAATGAGCGTTGCTACTTCGACATGGATGCCGAAGGCAAGGTTACCTTCGCAAGAGGTACTGGTAACGTTTATTCCGCAACTCTCCAAGATGGCGATGATACTTTGAAGTATTATGCTCCCGCAGGCGCTACTGTTACCGTTCCCCTTGGCTTGGGCGGAAACCTGGCCATCGAGGGCGTTGAGGTAAATAACGGCGTCTTCACTATGCCCGCCGCTGATGTTGCCGGCGTAATCACCTATAGCGTAGATGGCTTGTTGGCAACTGCTAAGGCAGATGTAATTGCTCTGCGCAATAAGTATGCTCCCTTGGAAGCTACTTATGTTGTTGACCTGGCTCCCATCACCGCATGGATCGCCGATGCAGATGCTGCTTTGGCCACCAGCGAAACAACTATTGATGATCTGAACGCTCTGATCGAGCGCGGTAACGCTCTTACCGTTGAGGTCAAGACCGATGTTCAGATGCCCTATGCAAAGGCAGCTATTTATGCTCCCTATGCAACCATCACCACCTTCGTGATCACCGAGAAGGCCGATTGGGATGCTGTTATCGCTGCCGGATCCGATTTCGCGGGTATCACCCTTGAGGTAACCAACGATATCGATTTTGGCAATGCACCTATGGCTCCTGTTCCCGGCACATTTGCAGGTACCCTTAATGGTAATGGCCATGTATTTGAGAACCTGAATATCGTTGTTGAAAATGGCAACGATACCGGCTTGTTCTCCGGCGGTAAGAACTGCACTGTTCGTAACCTGGGCCTGGCCAGCGGTAAAATTACTGCTACCAACGCCGGCAACACCGGTTCCTTCTTTGGCAAGCTTACAACCAAGGGTCTTTATAACTGCTGGAGCGCTTTGACCATCGATGTTACCAGCGCAACCATCGTTGGCGGTTTGGTTGGCCGCGCTTCCGGCGCTGCAATCGATAGCTGCTACTTCATCGGTGCTGTCAACGGCACCATCGCCGGCGGTATCACCGGCTACGGTGAAGCCGTTATCGGTAAGGTCAAGAACTGCTTCGTTGCCGCAACCGGCACCGAAGGTACCGACCGTACCCATAGAAACGCTTATTATTCTGATGCCGGCGCCCTGACCGCTAATGCGGCAGATGGCAACTTTGCTCCTCAGGCGATCAACTGCTATGCAGTAGGTTCTGCTGCTGTTGCGTTCCGCCGTTCTGATGTTGGTTATGCTGAAGCATTAGCCGCCCTGGCTGAAAACGCCGGTTACCAGGCTTATGAGGCAAAATACAGCCTGACTGCTGATGCTTATGCCTCCGGTGAGGTTGCTTACCTGATCAACGCCAACGCCGGCGCTGAATTCACCGCGATTTATACCAATGATCCCGTTGCCGGTACTGTTTCCCTCTCCGATGGCACCGATGCCACCAGAATGGTAACTTTGACCGGTTCTATCGAAAAGGTTCTCTACCTGCCTGCAGGTAAGGCTTTCGATCTGAAGACCATCAATGCAGATGCTGCATATACTTTGGCTACCATGGACGGCGAAAGCACCCTTGCTGAAGGCGTTTTGAATCTGGCCAATGAAGATGTTACTATCAACGTTGTTATCTCCGATCTGGCTGCTGCTAAGGCAAATCTGCAGATCGCTTATAACGCAAAGAACGTTTATGATCCCGCGCTCCTCAATGAGGGTGAGGACCTGGCTGCTTGGTTGGCCAATGCTGCTGAGGCTCTGGAGAGCGAAACAGTTGAGGTTTCCGCAATCGAAGAGCTTCTTGCTGATGCCGCTGAGATGACCTTCTCCTTGAAAGAGAATGCCCGCGTTCCCTATGCGAAGAAGGATATCTATGCTGAGCTTAATACCACCAATGTTTGGGCCATTACCGTTAAGGAAGACTGGTTTAAGTTGGTTGAAGATTTCGAAGGTAAGAACTGCGAGTTGACCCTTTATGTTACCAACGACATTGATTTTGAAAACATCAACATGAGACCTCTGTCTTATGGCGCAGATCGCCTGTTCCGTGGTACT
>JAZODI010000032.1:0-4704 GCA_045596965.1 Eubacteriales bacterium
GGCGAAGATCTGGACGTTCTTTTGGAGCTTTGCGACCGTATCCTGGTGATCGGCGGCGGTAAGGTAACCGGCGTTGTGGACGGCCGCACCGCCACCAAAGAGCAGGTGGGTCTGCTGATGACCAAAACCGAAGGAGGGGAGCAGGCATGAGCCAAAATATCAAAAAGCATCATGAGCCTTTGCTCCATATCGTCAAGCGGGACGATATGGTGGGCTGGAAAGCATGGAGCATCCGCCTGATCGCCATTGCGCTGGGCGTGATCCTGATCGGCTTGATCTCCTCCTTGCTGACCGGCGAAAGCTTTTTCAAGGTCTATGATATTATGTTCCGCGGCGTATTCGGCCGCATCTTTGAAGGCAAGACCAATATGCTCTGGAAATTCGGGCAGGATATGGTGATCCTGCTCTGCCTGGGGCTGGCGGTTGCGCCCGCGTTTAAAATGAAGTTTTGGAACTGCGGCGCGGAAGGCCAGGCGTTGATCGGCGGCCTTGCGGCGATGTTCTGCATGATCCAATTCGGCGGGAAAATGCCTGAATTCCTGTTGGTCCCCTTGGTGATCGTGTCCAGCATCATCGCGGGCGCGATCTGGGGCCTGATCCCCGCCATCTTCAAGGCGAAATGGAATACCAACGAGACCCTTTTTACCTTGATGATGAACTATGTTGCCACCCAGCTGATCGCCTATTACGTTTATATCGTTGGCGGCGGCTCCAATGTTATTACCCCGGTTTCCACCGGCGCGCTGCCGGTGATCGGCGGGATGCAGTATCTGATGAACATCCTGATCGTTGCCGCGCTGACGGGCGCGATGTATGTCTATCTGCGCTATAGCAAGCAAGGCTATGAGATCGCGGTGGTGGGCGAAAGCCGCAATACCGCGCGGTATATCGGTATCAACGTTAAAAAGGTGGTGCTCC
Organism: Eubacteriales bacterium; assembly: GCA_045596965.1. Taxonomy (GTDB): domain Bacteria; phylum Bacillota; class Clostridia; order Oscillospirales; family QAKW01; genus QAKW01. Next base: position 919 of record JAZODI010000032.1, read on the forward strand.
GCACCATGATGCTCTCCGGCGCGGTCTGCGGTGTTGCAGGCATGCTGCTGGTGGCCGGTACCGACCATTCCATCAACACCAATACCGTCGGCGGCCAGGGCTTTACCGCCATTATGGTGGCCTGGCTGGGTAAATTCAATCCCTTTGTTATGGCGTTGATGTCGGCCCTCATTGTCTTTTTGAAGACCGGTACCGCCAAGGTTGCCGACAGTAGCTTTTTAAACAGTTCCTTTTCGGATATCTCCGTCGGCCTGGTGATTTTGCTTTTGGTCGGATGCGAGTTCTTTATTCAATATTCTGTGCGGGTCCGCCGCGCAAAGAAGGGGGTATGATGCGATGATCGTTGAATTTATCAGCCGAGCCATTCTTTTAAGTATCCCCCTTCTCTACGGTTCGACCGGCGAGATCCTCACCGAAAAATCCGGCCATCTGAATCTGGGTATCCCCGGCATCATGTATGGCGGCGCCATCGGCGGTGTGATCGGTGCGTTTCTTTATGAAAACGCCTGCGGCAATGCGGTGAAAAATATGAATCCCTTCTTGGCGATCCTTATTCCGTTGCTGACTTCGATTCTCTTCTCGGTCTTTTTAGGCTTGATCTATAGCTTTATGACCGTTACCCTGCGGGCCAACCAGAATGTTACCGGTCTGGCATTGACCACCTTCGGGATCGGCCTGGGTAATTTCTTCGGCGGCTCTCTTACCAAATTGGTGGAAAGTGATCTGCCCTCCATCGCCTTGACCAAAACCAGCAAGTTCTTTAAGGCGGAGCTGCCCATTGCCAAGGATCTCGGTTGGTTCGGGGAGATCTTTCTCTCCCATGATTTTCTGACCTATGCGGCGATTTTGATCGCCTTGATCTCCGCCTTTGTTTTGACCAAGACCCGCATCGGCCTCAACCTGCGGGCGGTGGGCGAAAATCCTGCCACCGCCGATGCGGCCGGTATCAACGTTACCCGCTATAAATATGTGGCTACCTGCATCGGCAGTGCGGTTGCAGGGTTGGGCGGCTTGCAGTATGTTATGGCTTATGCCGATGGCGTCTGGTCCAATAACGCCTTTGGCGACCGCGGCTGGATGGCCATTGCGCTGGTGATCTTCGCCCTTTGGAAGCCTTCCATGGCGATCGTCGGTTCCTTTGTCTTCGGTGCGCTCTGCAACGCCAATAACTATGTGCAGGGCTTGGGCACCGAAACCCAGGAACTCTTTAAGATGCTGCCCTATGTTGTTACCCTGGTGGTTCTGATCATCACCAGCATGCGTAAAAAGCGGGAGCATCAACCCCCCGAAAGCTTAGGTCTACCCTATTTCCGCGAAGAACGGTAAAAAATGATAAGAAATTGATAGAATATGCCGTTGCTTTTTGATAAAATAGTAACGGCATATTTTAGGGATAGAGGTAAATAATATGAATTGTGATGTTTTAATCATCGGAGCCGGCCCTGCCGGTATCTTTACCGCCCTGGAGATGGTGCGGAAAGGAAGCAAGAAAAAGATTGTTATTGTTGAAAAAGGCCTGCCTATCGAAAAGCGGCGTTGCCCCAAGGCCAAAACCCAAAAGTGCGTGGGCTGCAAGCCCTATTGCCATATCACCACCGGTTTTTCCGGCGCGGGTGCCTTTTCCGACGGCAAGCTTTCCTTGAGCGCCGATGTGGGCGGCGATCTCCCCACCCTCATTGGCGAGGATCTGGCCCAGGCCACCATTGAATATACCGATGGGATCTACCTGGAATTCGGAGCCGATACCCATGTGGAAGGGATCAGCAACCCCGATGCGGTGAAGGAGATCCGCAAGCGCGCCATCCAAGCGGGGCTGAAATTAGTGGATTGCCCCATTCGCCACCTGGGCACCGAAAAAGCGCAGGATATCTATTATGCCATCGAGCGCCACCTGCAGGAGCAGGGGGTGGAGATGATCTTCAATCAGGAGTGTGTCAACCTCATCATCGAGGATCAGAAATGCCTGGGCGGCTATATCAGCGACGGGAAGGAAACCCGCGAGATCCGCGCAGAGCATACCATTGTTGCCACCGGCCGCCGCGGCGCGGAGTGGCTGGAGCATCTTTGCACCGAGCATGAAATTGAGCATATGCCCGGAACGGTGGATATCGGCGTTCGGGTAGAGGTGCGCAACGAGATCATGGAAAAGGTCAATGAGGTGCTCTATGAATCCAAGCTGGTGGGCTATCCCCAGCCCTTTAAGAATAAGGTGCGTACCTTCTGCCAAAATCCCGGCGGGTTTGTCAGCCAAGAGAATTATGATAACGATCTGGCGGTGGTCAACGGCCATTCTTTTAAGGAGCTCAAGAGCAATAATACCAATCTGGCCATTTTAGTATCCCATAATTTTAATAACCCCTTCAATCAGCCTATCGCCTATGCCCAGAAGGTGGGCGAGCTTTCCAATATGCTGGCCAACGGCCAGATCCTGGTGCAACGGTTCGGAGATATTTTGGATGGTAAGCGCACCTGGCAAAAGGAACTGGCGCGCAGTAACTTAAAGCCCACCCTGCCCGACGCGGTAGCGGGGGATATTACCGCCGCCATTCCCTATCGGGCGATGATGAATATTATCAATTTTATTCAGGCGTTGGACCATGTTGTTCCGGGCTTTGCCTCGGAAGAGACTCTGCTCTATTCCCCCGAACTGAAATTTTACAGCAATCGGGTAACGATGGACGAAAAGTTTAATACCAGTGTGGAGGGTCTTCATTGCCTGGGCGATTCCTCCGGCTGGACCCGCGGCCTGATGATGGCCTCGGTGATGGGCGTTCTGATGGGGAGAGAGTTAGTTGAAGAATAATCGGAGGAACCTATGAATTTAACTGTATCTGCACTGTTTGACCTATCCCATTCCATGGCAAAGCCCCTTTTGGAAAAGGCAACCTACCCTTGGGAGGTTTTGCCCCATATCGGGGATTTTATCTTGGAATTGGGCGCATCGCTGGGGGAGGATTATATCCACCCGCAGGAGAGCGTTTGGATCCATAAGACGGCGGAGGTAGCACCCACCGCCTTCATCGGCGAGCGGGTGATCATCGGGCCCGAGGCGCAGGTGCGCCATTGCGCCTTTATCCGCAGCAACGCGCTGATCGGCGCAGGGGCGGTGGTGGGCAACTCCACCGAGCTGAAGAATGTGATCCTTTTTGATAAGGTGCAGGTGCCCCATTATAATTATGTAGGCGATTCCGTTTTGGGCTATAAGGCCCATATGGGCGCAGGGTCGATCACCTCTAATGTTAAGAGCGATAAAAGCCTTGTTGCCATCCAAATGGATGGCGAAAAGATCCCCACCGGCCTGAAAAAAATCGGCGCCATGCTGGGCGATCGGGTGGAGGTCGGTTGCGGGAGCGTGCTAAACCCCGGCAGCGTAGTCGGAAGAGATAGTAATATCTACCCCCTTTCGATGGTGCGAGGCGCAGTTGCCCCCAATTCCATTTACAAAAAGCAAGGCGAAATTGTGGAGAAGCGATAAAATAAAGGAGCTGTAAAAAGTTTTACAGCTCCTTTTTGAATATAAGGGCACATAAAAATTGTTTGAAACTTTCAAACCGAGCCGTTAGGGTACCCGAAGGCGTATGTGATACGCCGAGTGGCTCGGTTTGGAAGTAGCAAAGGGCATTTAAATAAAGAAAAACATCGCAGATGCGATGTTTTTCTTCCTTATTATTTAATTTGCGCAGAATCTTTATATGGCCTTGTTTTTTCTGCCCTTTGCGGTTCAGGCAATTTTTAAAGCCCGTTTTATTTCAGGGCATCGCCGCCGATTAGTTCGCCGGTTGTTGC
>JAZODI010000033.1:0-2507 GCA_045596965.1 Eubacteriales bacterium
GCATCATCTTCATGAACATAAACTGCACGCCCTCCACTTTAAATGTTACGGAAAATTTGAGATTCCATACGGAAATCATTACCCTTGGTCGAAGAACGGGAGTATTCGGGATTCCGGCATTTTCCGCGGGGCAAATGTGGGGGATACTTATTTATTGGCAAGCGCCGACGGCAAACAGATTGATCAGGTCTATAGCACCACTCTTTTTCAACTTATAGACTAAAAGTAAGAGCAACACAAATGATTTGTGTTGCTCTTTTTTATTGGATAATATTTTTTAAAATGTAGGCCATGGTATGCTCGTCGTTGGTGCAGATGGTGCGGTCGGCGATCCGCAGTAGATCGGGGTGGGCGTTTTTCACCGCTAAGCCTAAACCTGCTTTTTGGAGGTTATCCATATCGTTGGTGCTGTCGCCAACGCCGATGGTGGCGGCGGGATCGATGCCCAGAAGCTCTGCCAGCGCCAAAAGGGCCACGCCCTTGCCTGCGCGAATGGAATTGATCTCTAAATTATGGGGCATGGAGGCGGTAACCGAAAACCACCCGGTTGCCAAAAGGGCGGCGCGGCATTGCTCCAGCAGCTCCTCCGATTCAAAAAAGCAGCAGCAGGATTCGATTGCCTCCATCCCATCGCAAAAAGTGTCGAAATCGGCAACAAATTCGTCCTTATCCTCAATATGTTGAATAAATAGTTCGCTCATGCGGTAGGCGCGGTAAAGATCGTGGTCCCGCCGATCAAGATCCACATAGGAGACCCCATCAAAATGAATGGTAAAGATGGAGCGGGTCTTGCGCAGAGTTTCCAAAAGAAAGACCTTTTCCTGCCCGCTGATCCCGTTTTGAATGATGGCTTTTTTGGTTTTGGTATCAAAAACGGCTCCGCCGTTGCTGGTAATATAGTACCGCGCCTCTTGAAGGGCGCGCACTTCATGGGCAACCTCCGATAAGCTCCGCCCCGTTGCAGGAACGAAATACCCGCCCATTTCCACATATTTTTGGATGGCCGCTTTATTTTCTTGCGAAAGTTGCATTCTGGAATTGAGTAAAGTACCGTCCAAGTCGGTTGCAATGATTTTATAGTTCATTTAATCCTCTCGCGCCATCGGCGCATATCGAATTGCCGAAGGCAATATATCGAATTTTTTGATGACCAAAAAATATATTGAGTGTAAAAACACATATCGACTATTATTTCAACGGTTTTTCTTTGATTGCCTTTGCATTTCTGGGATATTGTTTTGGGGTATCATTGATTTTGCGAATGACGATAATTGCTCTCTTATCCTCTTCCTCGGGGAGCGTATAATGAAAAACGCTCTCCACCTTGCCGCCCAAAACCTGGATGGCCTTTTGGGCGTTTTGCAGTTCTTCATCAGCGGATGCGCCCTTATAGGCGACCAGCGCGCCCCCTTTTTTCACCAAAGGCAGGCAATATTCCAGCAATTTGGAAAGCTCCGCCACTGCGCGGGAGATGGCAATATCAAAATGCCCCCGCAGGGAGGGATCCCGCCCTGCATCCTCCGCCCGCATATGAAGGGTGCGGATTGCGGAAAGGTTTTGATTTTCAATAATGCCGTCGATGAAGGTCAGACGCTTTTGGAGGGAATCCAAAAGGGTCATCTCCAGATCGGGGCGGGCAAACTTCAAGGGCAGGGAGGGAAATCCCGCCCCGCAACCCACGTCGATCACCGAACCGCCCGCAGGGAAGACTCCTTTTGCGGCAGGATAGATGCTATCCCAATAGTGCTTTTTCACCATCTCTTCGGGGTCGGTGATAGCGGTGAGGTTCATCACCTTGTTGGTTTCCAGCAGTTGCTCTTCAAATTTTAATAACTGCGCCCCTAAATCGGCAGGGCAGGAAATCCCTTCCTGCTCCAAAAGAGCCACCAATTTATTCATTCGTTCCATGATTTCTCTTCCTTTGCTCCAACTCAATCATCAAAACACTAATGTCGGCAGGACTGACCCCGCTGATGCGGCCCGCCTGCCCGATAGAAACAGGGCGCACCGCCGCAAGCTTTTGCCGCGCCTCCAACCGCAGGCCGATCATCTCTTCATAGCAAAGGTCCTCGGGAATGCGGCGGTTTTCCAGCCGTTGGAACTCCCGCACCTTGGCCAGTTGCTTTTCGATATAGCCCTCATATTTTATGGAGATCTCTGCCTGCCGCCCTTCCGCCTTGGTGAGGGTGGGGCGGTCGGGGTCGATGGGGGCCAGGTCAAAATATCCCACCTGCGGCCGAGCGATCAGCTCCGCAAGGGATGCACCGCCCGAAAGGGGCGGGGTTTCGCACCGCTCCAGAATCTCCTTGAGCTCTTGATTTTGAGGGGAGCAATAGGTGGAGCGCAGGCGGGCGATTTCTTGCTCAATGTTTTGCTTTTTGGCTTGGAATTTTTGATACCGCTCCTCGCTGATCAGCCCGATCTCATAGCCGATGGGGGTGAGGCGCAGATCGGCGTTATCCTGGCGAAGCAGAAGGCGGTATTCGCTGCGGCTGGTCATCATGCGG
>JAZODI010000034.1:0-8691 GCA_045596965.1 Eubacteriales bacterium
TTTATTTCGCTTTTTTGGTACATTGTAGCATAGAAAAGTTGTAAAATCAATATTGAAGGAGAGAAAAGAATGAAATTTTTTATTGGGCACCAAATAACAAATGCTCCCCTGGTTCAAGAGATCATCAACCATAAAGATCAGATCGGTGAGGTTTATTTTTCCTGGGGGGATTACCCCAACGGGCGTAATAGTGCGTTGCGGCAGATCGGGCTTACGCCCTGGCAGGCGCAGGCGCGCCTGGAGCAGGATCTGCAAAAGCTTGCCGATGCGGGCATTTCCTTAAATCTTTTATTTAATGCCATGTGTTATGGGCGGGATAGTCAATCCCGCGCATTTTTTGAAGGGATCGGCGATACGGTGGATTATTTAAAGAGTCGCTATGGTTTGGCGTCTGTAACAACAACCTCTCCATTGATCTCTAAATTTATAAAATCCAACTTTTCCGAGTTGGAAGTGCGAGCCTCGGTGAATATGGAAATCGGCACCATCGAAGGAATGGATTATATGAAGGATATCTTCGATAGTTTCTATCTCAAGCGGGAGTTGAACCGCGATTTTGCCGCCATTAAGGAGCTGAAAGGTTGGTGCGATGCCCATGGTAAAAAACTCTATGGATTAGCAAACAGCGGATGCCTCATTCATTGCTCTGCACATATCTTTCATGATAATCTGGTGGCTCATGAAGCAGAGATTGCTAAAATGGATAATGGCTTTGCCTTTGAGGGCCTCTGCCGCAAGCATCTGAAGGAAAATCCCCTTGCAATATTGGAGCGCACCTCATTTATTCGCCCGGAGGACCTATATTTATATGAGGAACTGTTTCCGGCAGTTAAGCTGGCAACCAGGATCAGCCCGGTGCCGGTGCGGATCCTGAAGGCCTATATGGAAGGGAGCTATTCCGGCAATGCACTGGATCTACTAGAGCCCAATCATGCGGGGATTTTTTATCCTCAGGTTTTGGAAAACAGCCGCATCAAAAGTAAAACAGAAAATGAGAGATTGCTTTATGGCAATCTTAATAACGCAATGGTTCAATTGGAGGAATAATTATGCTGACCAGTGAAATGATCAAGAAAGCCGCCCTGGAGGCGGGGGCCGATGCATGCGGCATCGGGCCCATCAGCCGCTTTGAGGGCGCACCGCCCGAGATGGATCCGCGGCGGCTCTTTCCCGGTGTTAAAAGTATCATCGGGTTTGTTTTCCGCATTCCCCGCGGTGTTCAGCGGGGGATCGAGGAGGGAACGCAATTTTATCAATACCCCTCTATGGCCTATGGCGGTATCAATGAAATCTATGCACCTGCGGTTCTCTACCATGTTGGCAAGGTGATTGAGGATGCAGGGTATGAGGCGGTGGTATATCGCAATACCGGCGCGCGGGGCGTTGTCTCAGATATGGATGGCACCCCCGGCAATACCTTATCCCCCGAGGAGCAGATCGAAGTCAGCAAGCATGCCAAGGGCAAAACCGCCCATCATAGAAGCGTGCAGTTTACCCGCGAGGTTGCCGATGGCAAAAGCCCGCCGGATCTGCAGTTTCAATTCCGCCTAGCGGCCGTTGCCTGCGGTTTGGGCGAGATCGGTTGGAGCAAAATGCTCCTGACCCCCGAATTTGGGCCGTTGCAACGGGTGGCCTTTATTTTTACCGATGCCGAGCTGGAATACGATGAGATGTATAACGGCGAGCCACTCTGCCGCAAATGCGGCGCTTGCGTGCGGGAGTGCCCCGGCGGTTGCATTCCGCCTATCAATTCCGGCAAGACCATCACCGTTGATTTGGCGGGCAAGATCTGCGAATGGGGCGATATTGATATGTGGCGTTGCTATGCCTTCTATACCCATGGCGGCCGCTATTTCAACCCCTTTGTTCCCAAGGAAGTTTTTGATAAGAACGAGAATGGGATGCTGGATCTTTTGGAAGGGGTTACCGACGAGGCAAACGAAAAAGAGGTTATGAAGGTCTATACCGCGCTGGAAAAATATTTCCCCAGTTGGGTAGGCTATAACATGGCCAAATGCGGCGGGTGCATCCGCGCCTGTGTCAGCATGCTGGAGAAAAAGGGCGGTTGCATGGAAGGCCGTTTCAAGGAGCCGCTGCGCAAGGGAAATAAGACCTGGAAGATGGAGCGATGAATATGAATGCAGAATACATAAAAGCAAAAGCAAAAGAGCTGGGCGCCAGCCTTTGCGGCATCGGCAATGTGGAGCTGATGCGGGATGAGCCTGCTCAAAGAAATCCCTTTTTCATCTTGCCCAACGCCAAAACCATCATCGGCTTTGGCATCAAGATCCCCCGCGGGCTTTATTGGGCAATGGAGAGCAAGGTTCAATACTATAACTATACCAATTTGGGTGTAAAGTATATCGATGAAAGCTTTGCTGAGATCTTTCTTTTGAAGATGGGTGCTTTAATCGAAAACGAAGGCTATGATGCCTGCCTGCAGCGGAGCATCCCGGGCTTTAAGATCAAGGGCGATAAATCCACCAACCCGGAGGTCAGCCGTATTTTTGAATTGGAGCTGGCCGAGGCGGTGGAGCCGGGCAAGCCGGTCCCCGATGTGATCATTGATTTCAATAAGGCGGCGGTGGTCTGCGGATTGGGATCCCCCGGGGATCATGGCAAGGTGATCGCTCCAAAGTATGGCTCGCTGATGCGCTGGGTCTATATCATTACCGATATGGAATTGGAATATGACGCCCCCTTTGAAGGAAGCCTCTGCGATCATTGCGGCAAATGCAAGGGGGCTTGCCCCGGTAATGCGATTGATGAGAATGGTGTGGATAGCTGGCAGTGCAGCGTTTATTATCGCGGTGCCCATAAATCCAACCCCTTCATGACCGAAGAAACCCTTAAAAACCACCCGGAACGGGAAGCAATTATAAATGGTGAAAAGCGGTTTGATCGTGAGAGTGCGCAGGCAATTTACCCTGAGCTGAAGGTTTTGCCCGCCACTCATTTCGGATATCTGCCCTGCCTTTGCGGTAAGGCCTGCGAGACTGCTTGTTATAACCATTTGAAGGAGGAGGGCAAGCTATGAGAAATGCGATTATAGAGTGTGCCAAGCGTTATGATGCCGATCTCATCGGCTTTGCGCCGGCCTCTCGATTTGATAAGGAAGATTCGATTTTTAAAATTTTCCCCGATACCAAGACCGTGATCGGCCTGGGATTTCGCGTTTTGCGGGGCATCTATCGCGGAGTTGAGGAAGGAACTACTTATTATCAATATACCACCATGGGCGTGGAAAATCTGGAAGAAACGGTGATGCCCCTGGCGCTGATCAATGTGGCCAACCTCATCGAGGAGGAGGGGTTTGAGGCCATTCCTCAGCGTAAGAATCCTCTGATCCAAAATGAAGCGGAAGGCACCAATCCGGAGGTAGACTATACTGATATAGTGCGGGGCGTTGCCGCCGAAAATCAGATTGATTTTCCCAACTGCGCCATCCAATGCGGGCTGGGGGAGCGGAGCATGATCGGTTCGGTTCTGACCGACGATTACGGCCCCTTTATTCGCTATTGCTTTATCCTGACCGATGCTGAGCTTGAACCAAGCTCATTGGTTGAGCCTCATCTTTGCGATGGTTGCGGGGAATGCATCAAGGCCTGCCCCGGCAAAGCGATCAACGAGGCAGGAGAAACTGATTCCTGGCGCTGCGCGGTTTATTATAACGGTGCCAACGGCAGTAAAAATCCCTTTATGCCCCCCGAGGCCTTTGAGGGCTTTGCCAATCGGATGGAGATTATCCGCGGAACAGCGGAATTTAATGCCGAAGAGGCAAAGGAAATTTTAGATAACATTTATTTTTATCCCCCTGCCAAGCATTTCTACCGCACCTCCATCTGCGGGCGAGCCTGCGATCGGGCTTGCTATATCCACTTAGAGGAAAAGGGGATGCTGAAAAAGAGCTTCAAAAAGAAGTTTCGCAGCGGTGAGGATTGGTCTTTGAGCGAAACCCAATTTATTACCGGCAAGCGGGAGAAAGAATGGATTTTCGGAGGTGTAGAAGAATGAAAGAGAAAATGAAGGTTGCTATCATCGGCTGCGGGCGTTTTTCTCCTTGCTTTGTTCCTCTTTTTAAGGCTCATCCGGTGGTGGAGAAGGTTTATGTTTGCGATCTGGATCGTTCCCGCACCGAGGATTTTGCCGCTCGCTTCGAGGTGGAAATCATTGATTCCTTTGAGGCGGCGCTGGCCTCGGATGAGATCAATGCCATCGCCATCTTTACCCCGCGTTTTACCCATGGGAAAATGGTGATTGAAGCGCTCAAAGCGGGCAAGCATGTTTATAGCTCGGTTCCCTGCGCGGTGGATGTGGATGAGATTATCGAGATCGAAAAATTGGTGCGCAAGACCCGCCTGACCTATTCCATGGGGGAGACCGGCTATTATCGGGCTGCTACCATCTTTTGCCGCAGAGAGTTCCGCAAGGGAACCTTCGGCACCTTTACCTATGGGGAAGCGCAATATAATCATGATATCCGCAATATGGTCAATAGTTTCAAGAGCTTCGGCGGGGAGGAATGGCGCAAATATGCGGGCATCCCGCCCATGTGGTACCCCACCCATTCCACCTCCATGATTTTGGGATCCATGCCCGGCGTTTATGCCAAAAAGGTGGTGGCCTTTGGCTTTAAGAACAGCCCTCGCACCGATATCTACGGAACAGATGGGCAGAATTTCTATGATAATCCCTTTTCCAATACCGCCATGATGCTGGAACTTTCCAATGGAGGTATTGCCCGCATCAGCGAAAATCGGTGCGTTGGCTGGCATTGCCCCGAGACCTATATTTCCCAATTTTTCGGCTCGGAGGGGTGCTATGAATTTTCCGTTGCCCGCCACCATCTGGCCACCTGGAAGAAGGATAATCCCCGCCATGTTGATATGATCGATGTAACCAAGGAGCTTCAGCCACCCGAACTTTATCAGAAGATCCAAACCGATTATGCCGCCGCCATCGATGATATTTCCCATGCCGATGGTTATATTATGGGTACCCCCTCGCCGGTTCATCCCCTCTGGCGGTTGCCGAAGGAATATGAGGGCATGCCCAACGGTCATAACGGTACCCATAAGTTTATGATCGATGATTTTTGCCGCGCCTATGCAACAGGCAAGTTATCTCCCTGCAATATCTGGCAGGTTGCGCGGTTTAATATTCCCGGCCTGATCGCCCATCAATCGGCCCTGCAGGGCGGGGTAACCATGGATGTTATCGACTTGGGTGATCCTCCTGCGGATTGGGAAATTTTAAACGATGAATAATTCATAAAAAAGAGCCGCAAGCGGCTCTTTTTTATTGACAATCTTCGCGGGGATATGATATGATTATTTGGATATTATAAAAATAGAAATAAGGAGAACTCTATGAGCGAGAAAAAAGAATTTAAGCCTTATATTCCCGCTGAGAAGATCACCCCGGAACTGACGGTAACTTCCATCATCATGGGTATTTTATTGGCGGTGGTTTTTGGCGCAGCAAATGCCTATTTGGGTTTGCGCGTGGGCATGACCGTTTCGGCATCCATTCCCGCGGCAGTTATTGCGATGGGCGTGATTCGCGTGATTATGCGCAAAAACTCCATTTTGGAGAGCAACGTTGTTCAAACCATTGGTTCGGCCGGTGAATCTCTGGCGGCCGGCGCGATCTTCACCCTTCCTGCCCTTTTCATCTGGGCCAACGAAGGGGTAATGGATAAGCCCAGCATTTTGGAGATCACTCTGATCGCTTTGCTGGGCGGTTTGCTGGGCGTATTTTTCATGGTTCCTTTGCGGAATGCCTTAATTGTGCGGGAGCATGGGGTTTTGCCCTATCCCGAAGGAAAGGCTTGCGCTGAGGTTTTGCTGGCGGGTGAAGAGGGCGGCGCCAATGCCTCCACTGTTTTTGCCGGCATGGGCTTTGCGGCCTTCTTTAAATTTATTATTGATGGCCTGAAGCTGGTTCCCGGAGAGGTTTCTTTGGAAGGGACAGCCAAGACCTATCCCGGTGCCATTGGAACGCAGATCTATCCCGCTGTTATGAGCGTTGGTTATATTTGCGGGCCTCGCATCTCTTCTTATATGTTTGCGGGCGGTCTTTTGAGCTGGGCGGTTTTGATCCCCATGATTGTTATCTTCGGGGCGGAGCTGATCCTTTATCCCGGCACCCAGACCATCGGCACCCTCTTTGCCGAGGGCGGTACCGGCGCCATTTGGGGCACCTATGTTCGCTATATCGGTGCAGGTGCTTTGGCGGCGGGCGGTATTATCAGCCTGTTTAAATCCCTGCCTTTGATCGTTCGCACCTTCCGCGATGCCATGAAGGGCATGGTGGGCGGTTCCAAGGCAAGCTCCTTGCGCACCGAGCAGGATATGAACATTAAGTTCGTTTTGCTTGCTATTTTGATTCTTACTTTAGCAGTATGGCTGGTTCCTGCGATCCCCGTTTCCTTTATTGGCGCGATGATCGTTGTTTTGTTTGGATTCTTCTTTGCAACCGTTTCTTCCCGCATGGTCGGTTTGGTTGGTAGCAGCAATAACCCTGTTTCGGGCATGGCTATCGCCACCTTGCTGATCGCCACCTTGATCCTGAAGCTGACCGGCGATGCCGGCGCTCATGGTATGCAGGCGGCGATCGCCATCGGCTCCATCATTTGCATCGTTGCCGCTATCGCAGGTGATACTTCCCAAGATCTCAAGACCGGCTTCCTGCTGGGTGCAACCCCCAAGAAGCAGCAGGTCGGCGAGATCATCGGCGTTGTTGCCGCGGCGTTGGCCATCGGCGCAACTCTTTACCTGCTGGATGGTGCTTGGGGCTTCGGCTCGGAAGAGCTGGGCGCTCCTCAGGCAACTTTGATGAAGATGGTTATTGAAGGTATCATGGGCGGCAACCTGCCTTGGGGCTTGATCCTGATCGGCGTTTGCATCGCGATTGTTGCAGAAATCGTAGGGATTCCTGTTTTACCCTTTGCTATCGGCGTTTACCTGCCGGTGCAGCTTAATGCTTGCATTATGGTTGGCGGTCTGGTTCGCCTCTTCTTTGATAAGATGAAGGAAAGCGATAAGAAGAAGGGCATCATCAACGATGGTATCCTCTTCTGCTCCGGCATGATCGCGGGCGAAGGCTTGGTAGGCATTTTGCTGGCGGTTCTGGCGGTCTTTAATGTTGGCGCGATGCTGGATCTTTCCGGCGTTTTGAATCTGCCTGCCTGGGCTTCCAATATCGGCAGTCTGGTTGTTTTCGGATTGGTGATTTTGAGCTTGCTCAAGTTCACCATCTGGAAGAAGAATAAGGCAAAGAAATAAGATGAAGAAAAAGAAAAATAGAGAGGCCGAGAATTATCTCGACCGCATCCCTGCCCGCGCCGATTCCATCGAATGGCGATGCGATGAGGAGGGCATGGTTACTTTGCAGATTGAAAATACCGGCTGGGCAAACTATCTGGCGCAGTTGCTTTTTAAACGCCCGAAATTCAGCTATATTCATTTGGATGAAATGGGCAGCTTCCTCTGGCCCTTGCTGAATGGGGAGGAAGATATCACCGCGCTGGGCAAGCGGGTGGAGGAGCGCTTCGGTGAAGAAGCCCACCCCCTTTATGAGCGGCTGGCAGAGTATTTTCGGATTTTGGATAGTTACCACTTTATCAAGTGGGTAAAATAAAAAGTGATCGAAGGATTTTCCTTCGATCACTTTTTTATTTCGATTTATTCGCAGCAAGGATCCTTTTTGGCGGGCTTTTCTGCCTTGGGGGCGGGCTCGGTGGCATCGCCCAAGCCGGTGGTCTCAGAGAAGAGCACGTTTGCTTTGGTCATCTGCACCGCATCGGTGGGGATGATGATCTTAGAGGCTGTTCCGTTGGACATGGAGATCAGCGCTTCATATTTCTTCAGCTCCAAAACAGCGGGATCGGCACCTGCCGCCTTCAAGGCGGCCAGACCGTCGGCCTCGGCCTTTTTGGCCAAAAGGGTTGCCTTGGCTTCGCCTTCCGCGCGGGCGATGCGGGCATCGCGCTCACCTTCGGCGGCCAGGATCATGGCCTGCTTATCACCCTCGGCGCGGGTGATAACCGCTGCTTTATGGCCTTCTGCTTCCAAAAGGGTCTCGCGGCGGTCGCGCTCAGCCTTCATCTGCTTTTCCATTGCATTCTGGATCTCGGCGGGAGGAATAATGTTTTTCAGCTCCACGCGGTTCACCTTGATGCCCCATTGATCGGTGGCGCAATCCAAAATCTCAGTCATCTTGCCGTTGATGGTATCGCGGGAGGTGAGGGTATCATCCAATTCCAGCTCACCAACAATGTTTCGCAAGGTGGTGGCGGTTAAATTGGAAAGGGCGCTGATGGGGTTCACCGCACCATAGGTGAAGAGATTGGCATCAAATACCTTGAAATAAACAACGGTATCGATCTGCATGGTAACGTTATCCTTGGTGATCACCTGCTGCGGTCTGAAGTCCACAACGCGCTCCTTGATGGAAACCTTTCTTGCCACGCGGTCAAGGAAGGGAACCAGCAGGTGAGGGCCGGTCATCCATTCTGTACGGAAGGTGCCGAGACGCTCTACTACATAGATGTACGCCTGCGGTACAATGCAGATGCAGCGGATGAGAATGATGATTGCAAATACAATCAATCCGATGATGAGATAGCTTACAAAATTGTCCATTAAAATCGTCCTCCTTTATTTGCTTAAACGGAAACAGTCTGTTCCG
>JAZODI010000035.1:0-12265 GCA_045596965.1 Eubacteriales bacterium
CCGCCCTTTGCCTCGATAAACTCCGCCAAACCCCGAGAGGTAACGGAATCGGTAACGATGGTGCAGCCGGGATGCTCGCGGAGCATCAGCGCACCGATCATGGCGATCATGCGGTTGCGGTTGATCTCCTTGCCGCCGGCATCTACTACCGCCGAGCGGTCGCAATCGGTATCAAAGCAGATGCCCATATCGGCACCTGCCGCCAAGGTAGCCTCGGCGCAAGCCGCCATTGCCGCCTTATTTTCGGGGTTGGGGATATGGTTGGGGAAGGTGCCGTCCGGCTCTAAAAAGACCGAACCTGCGGTATCGGCGCCCAAGGGAGCCAAAACCTTCTCCACAAAGAAACCGCCCGCGCCGTTTCCGGCATCCACAACCACCTTCACCCCATCCAGGGGGCGCTCCTCGCCGGTCTTGCCGCGAACCAGGTCCACCAAGCTTTGGCTATAGGGGCTCATCAGGTCAAATTCCTTCACCGCACCTTTGGCGCGCGCTTCGAAAGCATTGGCCTCGGCCAGCTCGATGATGGCGGTGATATCCTTGCCGTCCAGACCGCCCGTTTTGGTGAAAAACTTCAGGCCGTTCTTATCATAGGGCAGGTGGGAGGCGGTGATTTCAATGGCGCCATCGCAATCGCTGCCCGCATAATAAGTAGAAAAAAACATCGAGGGGGTGGTTGCAATGCCGCAATCCAAAACCTCGGCGCCCATGGCGCAAAGGCCCTCCATCAGCCCTTCCTTCAAGGCAGGGCCCGAAATGCGGGGATCCCGACCCACCGCGATCTTGATGGGGGCTTTCGCGCCCCGCTCCTCCAGCAGAGCAACAAAGGCCTTGCCGAAGAGGGTTGCCCGCTCGGGGGTGAGGTTGGGGGCATCGCCTAAAGCGGTGCCGCGAATGTCTGTTCCGTTTTTGAGTTGTTTCATTTTGCGATCTCCGTTTCTATTGTTATCAATTTTGTTATATCTCCGTAAAGCGCCCAGGCGCCGGTGGATTTGAAATCCCCGATATCCGCCGCCGCAAAGAGGGCGCCGCCCCGATAGGCCAGCGGAATGATGGGCGTTTCTTCATCAAAGGCGGTGCAATAAAGCGCCAAGCCCTTGGATCCGTTTTGATAATCTTCCGCCGCCTGCTCCAAGGCGGGGAAGGTACTGCCGCTGAAGTTAATGGCACTGCCTGCGGCATAAAGGGCGGTATTGAGGGTACGGCCGGTTTTGACCTCCCCCAGATAAAGATCGAAATCCCCCGCTAAAAGGCGGGCATCATAATCCGCCCGATCCACCGCCTCAATTTGGATCTTGACCCCTGCCACCCCATAGCTTTCGGCCACCGCCTGGGCGGCCTCCCGATGGATGGCGCTCTCCTTGGCCACCAATAGGCGGAAGGTGAGGGGATTCCCTTCGGCATCTAAAAGTTCCTTTTCGGTAACGGTCAGCTTCAGTTCGGCGGCCAGGGCTTTTTTCTCGGATTCCGAAAGGCCTTTGCCCTCCACAGTCTGCGCCGCTTTATACCAAGCGGGCTGATAAGGGTAGATGGCCGCCTGCGCCTGCCCCAAAAGCACGCTTTGCACCAATTTTTCCCGCCCGATCAGTTTATTGAGCAAGCCCCGCAGTTTGGCGTTTGCCAGCAGGCCTTCCCTGCAGTTGACCCCCAAATAAAGAAGGTTATCGCCGGGCACGCTCTGCACCCGATAACTTTTGCCCCCCGCAAAGACCTGCTCGCTCTCGGCATTGCCGAAATAAACGTCCAGCAATCCAACGGCAAACATATTCTGCCGCTCCTTTTCGCTTGCGGGCTTTTTAAGATAGATGGTTTGGATGGAAGGCTGGGCGAAATAATGCTCATTGGGTACCAGCACCCGCTCCCCGCCCTTGGCAGAGAACCGATAGGCACCGCATCCCACGTCCTTGCCTTTTTTAACGATGGGGATGTCTAAATTGTTGATAAAATCCACGTCCGCCCGATGGAGGGTGATTTTCAGGGTTCGTTTGTCCTCCACCCGATAACTGCGGACATTCTGCAATCTTTCATAATAAGGGGAGGAGGGGTTATTGCGTACAATGCGGAAACTTTCCTCCACATCCGAGGCGGTAACCGCCGAGCCGTCGCTGAACTTGAGATCCTTTTTCAACCGCAGCGTCACCTCGGTTTGCTGCACCTCCACGCTCTCCGCCAAAACATACTGCACCTCCAGCGCCTTATTGAGGCGGATCAACGGGCTATAGACCAGCTTGAGCAGTTCATGGTTATCCCGATTGGTGGTGGTGAGGGGATGGATGTCCATATCCTCATAAAAGACCAAGGAGATATAATCCCGCGCAGGAATGATCTCCGTTTCCTGCTCCTGATGGCTATAGGCCCCCAATTGACTGCTTCCCGGCAGGGGATCCTCCCCGCCGATGGCGCAACCCGCCAGGGAGATGGTGAGGCAAATCAGCCCCAACCAAATGAATATTTTTTTCATGTTTATTCCTCCATGGCGATCGCCCCGATCAGGCTTCCCCGCCGTCCATTTGTATACCGATGGGAATAATAATCGGAATTATTACAAAAAGTACAAATTTTCGCGGTAAAAATATGCTCTTTCAGCACCCCCGCCTCCTGCAGGACCAACCGATTGGCGGCCCAAAGATCCACCATGGAATGACCCTCGCGGTTGCTTTTTTGATAGGGGAGAGCCTCCCCGAAGCGGGCGGTAAACTCCGCCTGCACCTCCGCGCCCACCTCGAAATGGCAGGGGCCGATGGAAGGGCCGATGGCGGCCAAAATCTTTTGAGGGTCTGCTCCTAAGGCAACCATTTTAGAAACCGCCTCGGCGGCGATGCTCCGGACAGTGCCCCGCCAGCCGGCATGGACCGCCGCCACCACCCGCGCCTCCGGCTCCACCATCAGGATGGGAACGCAATCGGCGGTAAAGCAGATCAGCCCCAGCCCGGCCGCGGCGGTAACAACCCCATCGGTCTCCCGCAGGGTGCGGTCGCGGCCGCGGTTTTTATAACTTTCATCCACCGCCGCAACATGGTTGGTATGGGTCTGATGGGTCAAGACCAAGCTCTCAAAGGGCAGGCCGTTGGCGGCGCAGAAACGGCGGAAATTTTCGTCCACGATCTCTTCGCTTTCCTTTTGATAGGAAAAACTCATGGAGGCATAGTCCCCCAGGCTGACCCCGCCATGGCGGGTGGAAAAACCGTAACGCAGGCCTTCGATCTCATCGAAAGCCCTGCACTTTAGGGTGATCACGCCGTTATTTTCCTGCAAATAAAACGCGCTCATTCTGCCTCCAAATCATAACCTCGGTTCAACCAATGGTTTTTTCGCCCATAAAAAGGTGTTCCTCGGCTCCCTCTGACGAGGGAGCTGGCGAGCGATCGCGACGCCTGAGGGAGAGACAACAACTACCCCTCCGTCTGCGGTTTCACCGCAGCCACCTCCCCTGACAATGGGAGGCCACGGATCGCTCCACTCTTTTATCTGTTTCCCATGCCCTAAGGCACCAATCATTTCTTCACGATCGGTTGATCGGAATAGTTTTTCAGCCCCTTGCGGAAGGCTTCGGTGGTTTCGGGGGTTTCATCCAGCCAATAGGGGCGGGCAACATTCCCTTCTGCATCCCAATCGGCGGAGCTGAACCAAATCGCCATCTTGATGTTTTTATACTTGCCGATATGGTCAAACATATTTTCGATCCATTTCACCTTATCGCCCCCCACGCTGCTGGAGGAAAATTCGGTGATGATCCAAGGAAATGCACTATATGTGCTCGAATAGATATTCTCGATGTGATCATAGATCTCATCAAATTCCCGCCACTCTTCGCCCCATTCGGTATAATAGGTGCCGTTATTATAGCCGGTCACGCCGATCATCTGGCAATATTCATCGCCGGGATAATAGTTGACCGAATCGTTCCAACGGTTGGGGGGTGCGTTGCGGTCGTTGGGGTTATAGACCCAGATGCAGTTATCCACACCCTCTTCCTCGAAGATGCGGTAGATGGTGCGCCAATTTTCAATGAAAATATCGGGATCGGCCATATTGACAACACCGCCGTAGCTGGTCCAATCGCTGTTCATCTCGTTGCAGGGGCGGAAGAGGAAGGGATGGCCGAATTCCTTGGCCTTGCGGGCAAATTCCCGCACGCTCTCATCGTTTCCTTCCCGATAAAGATCCAGCGCGGGGCTATAGGCAAACATATCTTCATTATTATTCTCGGTCAGCTGATAGGTCAGCTCCACCAACCGCCCGTTTTCCCAGTTGGTATTCATAAACTCCATGGGAAATTCTTCAATGGAATGAACATAGCCCAAAACAACCGGGAAGTTATAATCCAATTTTTCTTCCAGATTGGGGATGGTCTCCCGAATGCCTGCGCCCTTCACGTCGGTGGTATAAATGCCCCAACGCATATCCCCATTTATGATGTTCTTATAGACCAAGCGGGTCTCTGCCGACCAATCATCGGGCAGGACGGGGGCAAAATCGGTATTATTATGGAGCGTGCCCCGCTGATCCACTCTGGCAAAGGAATCAGCCAACGTTTCCATAAAATCGGGAATGAGGGGATGATCCTTTTCATATTTCACCATCACCCGCAAAAACTTTTGGTTCTCCACGCAGATATAAAGATAGCTATAGCAGGGATAATGATCCTGCTTCATCTCCAAGATCTCGGAATCAAAGCGATAGGCTTTATAACCCGCCGCATCGATGATGGTGGGGGAAGAGGTCTGAACCCGGTTATTGGTCTGCCATTTTTCGGTCAGCAAAAAGCGGCTCTGATAATAGCCGACATATTGATCCAGCCCTGTTTTATAGGAAAAATCAGGGGCCAAAACATCCAGCTCCTCGCCCATCACCTTATCGGGGAAGGGATAGGGGTTATGCTCCATCGAAACGGTGAACCGATAGCCATTACCATAGACTTCCACCACCGATTCGCTCTTGGAAAAATCAAATTCCGCATCGGCGGGAAAATCCAGGCGATACCCTTCGGAGAAATTCACCAGGCGGGTAAAAGCCTTCTCATAAAAGACCTGCTTGATATCCGCTTCGGGATCTTCGGTATCCTCAAAGGATTTCTCGCCGTTAATATAGTAAACGGAGGTTTTCTCTCCGCTCAGCCCTTCTTCGATTGAATCGGGCGAGCAGTATCCAAATAAATGGTGAAAAAAGCGGGCTCCCGGGCCATACCAACAAAGAAACCCCAAGATCACTGCCAACGCAACAATCCCGCCGATCAACCATATCCATTTATAAGACTTATTTTTCATAGACTACTCCATTATATACTATTCTATATTAAATAGTAACACACCCTTATTAAAAATGCAACAAAGCGGGGTTGAAAAATTTTATCAATTTCTATATAATATTAGTAATATTATTTGACCAAGGAGCATATTTATGAACGGCTTTAAAAATCTGCGTCCCTTTTTAGTGGTTTTAGCGGTAGCAACGGTTTTCCTGCTCACCTTTTTTATCTTATCCTTATTTACGGGAACGGATAAAGATCCCAGCCCCGCCCCCGATATCACCGGCGTTACTGCCGACGGAACCTCCCTTTATTCCCTCTCCGATAGCCTTGGCAAACCCTGCGCCCTGATCTTTTTCGATCTGGAGACCCGCCATTCCCAAGAATTGATGCAGACGCTCATTCCCGCCGCCGAGGAGAAGGGGGTGGATGTGGTGGCAGTTTGCATCGATGCCGAGAATGTGGAGCATGGCCTGGCGCGGATGGAAGAATTGGAGATGCCCTTAGCGCCCCATACCTTATTCGATTTGGATGGGCAGATGGCCAAGACCTATAACGTTACCGCAGGTCCCGTTACTTATTTTATCGACAAAAACGGTATGATCCGCTCCGCCTACCTTGCCACCATCAGCGAGAAATCCCTTGAGAAGGCCCTCTCATCCATCGCCTGAATACGCCAATTTCCAAACCCCTTGTCGGCTTTTGACGAGGGGTTTTTCTTGATTTCAAGCCGTTTTTGCGCTAAACTGAAGGCAGAAAGAGCAAGGAGGTGCAAAAAGCTTGGCAGGTCTTTTCCGGCAAAAGGAAGGGCTTTTATGGATCGATGTGGATACCATTTTGCCCGCCTCCGATCAGCCCCGTACCGTATTTAAAGAAGAGCCGTTGCGGGAGTTGGCCCAAAGCATTGCTGTTCATGGCGTGCTTCAGCCGTTGATCGTTTTGAGGGAAGGGGACCACTACCGCCTGATTGCAGGCGAGCGGCGGTTACGCGCGTCCAAGCTGGCAGGTCTATCCAAAGTGCCCTGCGTTCTGGCCGATAAAACACCCGAAGAAGCCGCCAAGCTTTCGCTGATCGAAAACATTCAGCGGGAAAACCTCTCGTTCTTTGAAGAAGCCGCAGCCTACCATCGCCTGATGGACGAGTATCATCTAACTCAAGCAGACCTTGCGCGGGAGATGAGCCGAGATCCCTCCACCATTGCCAATAAATTGCGGCTTTTAAAGCTCCCCATCACTGCCCAGATCCTGATCAGCAAGAACGGCCTTACCGAGCGCCATGCCCGTGCCCTTCTGCGTATCAAGGATCCGGAGCAGATGATGGATCTTTTGGAGCAGGTGATCGATGATGCCTTAAACGTGAAGGAAACGGAGCAACTGATTGCCAAAGCCCTTGCGCCGAAGGTGCAAAAGCCCCGCAGGGTGGGGTCGGTGAAGGATATCCGCCTTTGCATCAACACCTTAAATCATACGGTCGCCACGCTGAAACAAGCGGGTATCAAACCGCAGACTCAAATCAACGAGGAGGAGCGGTTTGTGGAATATATTATTCGGATACCCAAAACATCCTAATCCCCTATATGCAGAACAGAGAATGTGCTTCCCCGGTGCATTCTCTGTTCTGTTTTTGTTTCACGTGAAACAGTAGGCGGGGAGAAAAAACCATTGTTTCACGTGAAACATTAAAATTTAGCGAAAACCCTTTCATTTTTTGCTTCACTGTGGTATACTAATCGGTGTGTGGGTTTTCTGCCCGCAATAATCCATTGAAAGAAGTGCAATCATGGGAAAAATCGTTTCCATCACCAACCAAAAGGGCGGCGTGGGTAAAACCACCACCGCCGTCAGCCTGGCCTATGCCCTGGCCGAGGAGGGGAAGAAGACCTTATTTGTGGATATCGACCCCCAGGCCAACGGGACAAGCAGTTTCGGCATCAATAAAAAGAATATCGACCAATCAGTCTATGAGGTCTTGATCGGTACCTGCTCCATCCGCGATGCCATCATGAAAACCCGCTATGAGAACGTGGACGTTTTGCCCACCAACATGAATTTGGCGGGCGCCGAGATCGAGATGGTGGCGATGGATAATCGGGAGGGTCTGCTCCGCGCCGCGCTCAATACCGTGCGCCACCGCTATGATTTTATTATCATCGACTGCCCGCCCAGCCTTTCCCTTTTGACCCTCAACGCCCTCAACGCTTCCAATAGCGTTATTATTCCCTTGCAGCCGGAATACTTAGCGTTGGAAGGGGTTTCCCAATTGGTCAATACCATCAAATTGGTGAAAAACCGCTATAACCCCGCCCTCTATATCGAAGGCGTTTTGCTCACCATGTATGACGGGCGGATGAACGTTACCCTGCAGGTGGCCAATGAGATCAAGCGTTATTTCGGCGATAAGGTCTATAAGACCGCCATCTGCCGTAACGTGCGGCTCTCCGAAGCCCCCAGCCATGGGGTACCTGTTCAGGTCTACGACCGCTATTCCAAAGGCGCGCTGGCCTATCGGGAGATGGCGCGCGAGTTTTTAGAAAGGAATAAAGAAGTATGAAAAAAGGTCTCGGTAAGGGCCTCGATGCCCTTTTTGAGGATAATCGGCTGGATTTAGATGGGCCGAGCGGGGGAGAAACCCTGCTTCGCCTCTCTCAGATCGAGCCGGATAAGAATCAGCCCCGCAAACATTTTGAAGAAGGGGCTTTGGAGCAGTTGGCTGATTCCATCAAGGAGCATGGGCTGATCCAGCCCATTCTGGTCGCACCCATCGGCGAAGGTCGCTACCGCATCATCGCGGGCGAGCGCCGTTGGCGCGCCTGCCGTATGGCAGGGCTGGAGGAGGTTCCCGCTATTATAAGGGAATATACACCCCAGGAGATCAGCGAAGTCAGCCTGATCGAAAACCTTCAGCGGGAAGACCTCAATCCCATCGAAGAAGCCCTGGGCTACCGTAACCTGATGGATCTCTACGGCATGACCCAAGAAAAGATCGCCGAGCGGGTATCCAAATCCCGTTCCGCTATCGCAAATACCCTGCGCTTGCTCACCCTGCCCGAGCAACTGCTGGATTTCATCAAGACCGGCGAGCTTTCGGCGGGCCACGCCCGCACCCTGATCGGGCTGGAGGATGCCGACCTGCAGTTGGCCCTTGCCAATCGGATGATCACCGATGAAATGAGCGTCCGTCAGGCGGAAGAGCTGGTCAAAAAGAGCAAGAAACAGCCCAAAACCGCCCCCGCCGCCGATCCTGCGGTGGTGCAGGCGATCAAAGAGCTGGAGACCCGCGCCTCTTCCAAGGTGGGGAATAAAGTAGTGATCCACCATAAGGCCGATAATAAGGGCAAGGTGGAGATCCGTTACCACTCTGTGAGTGAGCTGGAAAAGATTATTGAGATTCTGGAGGGAGTCGACCGATGAGCAACGAAGAAAAATCCTTATTTGACAGCATCTGGGACGAGGCCCAAAAGAAAGATCCCGCCGAAGAAGGGCCCGCGCCCAAAATCGAAGTAATAAAGTATAAGCCCGCGGTTGAAGAGCCCAAAGCCGAAGAGCCTGTAATCGAGAAGACCAAGGCCGAAGAGCCCGCGCCCCAAAACGCCCATACGGAAAAGAAGCAGAACGTAAAATTTCTGGTGGTCTATACCACCGTTTTCGTTATCGTTATCACCGGCCTGATCGCGGGCAGCTATATGATCACCTCCCGCATTCATAAGCAGATGGCCGAATCCGACGAACAGATCAACACCAGCCAATCCACCCTTAAAAACATTCAGCAGGATAACGCCGCTCTGCGGGAGAAAAATGCCGCCCTGCAGGCAGAGAACGAGCAGTTGCTCCTCTCCCAGCAGGAGGCGGATGCGCTGGTAGAAAGCGTTGCCGATATGGTGGAGCATGGAGAATATCTGATGAAGGCCCAAAACGCCTATGTCAACGGCCGGCGGGCCGATGCCCGGGAGATCCTCAAAACGGTGGAACGGGAAAAACTTTCCCCCACCGCCCAGGAATGCTACGACGATCTGGATAAGCGGTTGAACTGACCATGAAAGAAGTTACCATCTATTCCGACGGCGCCTGCAGCGGCAACCCCGGCCCCGGGGGCTGGGGCACCATCCTTTGTTATCAGGGGCGGGAAAAGGAGCTTTTCGGCTCCGACCCCCAAACCACCAATAACCGCATGGAACTGCTGGCCGCCATCATGGGGCTGGAGCAGCTCAAAGAGCCCTGCGCCGTTACCCTGATCAGCGATTCCCGCTACCTTTGCGAAAGCATCACCCAAAAATGGGTGTTCGGTTGGGAACGAAACGGCTGGCGCAAGGCCGATAAAAAGCCTGCGCTCAACGTCGACCTCTGGGAACGGATGCTGGTTCAGCTCCGCCGCCATACCGTTACCGTCCAATGGATCAAGGGCCACGCAGGCCATCCCTATAATGAGCGTTGCGACCGCTTGGCGGTCAATGCTTACCTTGCATTAAAAGAAGAAAGGGCAGACCTATGTTGAAAAGAATTCTTGCCATCCTGCTCTGCGCGGTGCTGATCCTTTGCGCCACCACCGCCTGCAAGCCGGATAATATTCAATACCCCTCGGAGATCATCGATCCCACCCAGCAACCCTCCGAGCCGGATCCCGCGCCCCAAGAAGGGGAAGAGGAGCAGAATCCCGAGATCCCCCTGCCGGAAGATCCCGAGGAAAGCGCGCCCGTCGCAAACCCCTTGGCGGCGGCAGATTTCGCCCCCTCGGCCGACGTGGCATCCGCCCTCACCGCCAGCGGCATTATCAAGCCGGGCAAGGCGGCAAACGTCCTTAAAAACCGTACCATCATCCTTTATACTGCTGCAGGCGATCCCGCGTTCAGTTATGTAAACCAAGCAGGCAAGACCGTCACCGAATGGGATTGGATGAAGCAATTGGCGGAGCAGGAAGGCTTCATGCTGAAACTTTATCGCAAGAACGCCGCCGTTTCGCTGAAATCCCAGCGCGTCGCCCTTCTGGCGGGGCAAAAGCTGAGCCTTGTCCAGATGCGTGCCACCGACCTGGCCGCAGGCCTGACCCTCTGCCGTTCGGCGGAAGATTATCTGGATATGAACGCCCAAACCTTTGGCATCAGCAAGGCGGTGCTCAAGCAGAGCGGTTATAAACTGTTTGCCCCCGTTGGACAGGCGCAGTCCCTTTGGTACTCCGCCGCTTTGATGCCCGCCGATATCGACCCCCTTGCTTTGAGCAAGGAAAATAAATGGACCTTGGATTCCTTCAAGACCGTCTATTCCCATGCCGCCGCCAATAACGCTTTGCCGCTCCTGATGCAGGATGAGCTGCCTTGGGCCACCCTTTCGGGCAAAAGCCCATTAACCCTTTTGGAGGGTAAGCTGGATAGCAATATCACCGCCAAAGCCACCCGCGAGGTCTGGGTAAAGCTGCAGGCGCTCCGCGGGGAATTGCCCGCTGTTGCCCTATCCGCCGAGTCGGCCTATGGCCTTAAAAATAATAATACCGCCATGGCCTTCACCGATACCCCCCAGATGGAGAAAGAAGGCGCCTATCGGTATGCGCCTCTGCCCGCCCTCCAAGAGGGAACGGCAGGAACCGTTACCTATAGCGGAACCTTCTTCGGCCTGCCCAAATACCATGCCGAAGAAGAGCATACCCTCGCCGCCTTAACCTTTGCGGAGCTTTGGTGCAACCGCTATTCCGAGGTGCGGGCAGGCCAACTGAAAGCCCTGGGTGTTGCAGGCGAAGATTATGTAAACTATATCAACATGGCCGAGCAGAACGGCCACCTGATCCTGCGGGATGCCGCCATTGAAGAGAAGGCAAAAAATTACCTCAACGGCCTCAACGATCAAACGGTGGATATGGAAAAAGCCTATAAGGAAACCCAAGAGGCGATCACCCCGCTGATCGAACGGTACAATCTTTATTATTAAATAAAACCTCTCAATCGCCCAGCGGTTGAGAGGTTTTTATGCCCTGCAGTACAAATGAATTGTACTCTGCACAAACAAACTGTTAGTACAATTGAATTGTACTCTTAAAATCCAAGAACCGCGTACCAGTTCATTTTGGTCAGTACAGTTTAATTGTACTCTCAAAATCAATAAACCGTGTACCAGTTCATTTGGGTCAGTACAATTTAATTGTACTCTTAAAATCCACAAACTGCATACCAATTCATTTGGGTCAGTACAAATGAATTGTACTCTCCCCGTCAACACAATTCATTTGTGTTGGCCAAGCATCTTTTAATCTTTCGTGTCTGCAACACAATTCATTTGTGTTGACCAAGCATTTTTTAATCTTTCGAGTCTGCAACACAATTCATTTGTGTTGGCCAAGCATCTTTAATCTTTCGTGTCTGCAACACAATTCATTTGTGTTGACCAAGCATTTTTTAATCTTCCGAGTCTGCAACACAATTCATTTGTGTTGGCCAAGCATCTTTAATCTTTCGTGTCTGCAACACAATTCATTTGTGTTGGCCAAGCATCTTTAATCTTTCGAGTCTGCAACACAATTCATTTGTGTTGACCAAGCATTTTTTAATCTTTCGAGTCTGCAACACAATTCATTTGTGTTGGTCAAGCATCTTTAATCTTTCGTGTCTGTAACACAATTCATTTGTGTTGGTCAAGCATCTTTAATCTTTCGTGTCTGCAACACAATTCATTTGTGTTACAGAAAAATGGAGTTGCATATTTTTCCTTTTCGGGTTGCATACTATTGGTAACAACTCGAAGGGAGAACAACACCATGGAATTAAAAGGATCTAAAACCGAGGCCAATTTGATGGCCGCCTTTGCGGGGGAATCCCAGGCGCGAAATAAATACACCTATTATGCCGCCAAAGCCAAAAAGGACGGCTACGAGCAGATCGGCGCGTTTTTCGACGAAACCGCCCAAAACGAAAAGGAGCACGCCGAGATCTGGTTCAATCTGCTCCATAAGGGCCAAAAGGCAACCACCACCAATTTAGAAGATGCCGCCAACGGCGAAAACTATGAGTGGACCGAAATGTATCCCGAATTTGCCAA
>JAZODI010000036.1:0-2603 GCA_045596965.1 Eubacteriales bacterium
TTATTTTCCAACTGCGCACCATCAAAATAGGCAATACCCTTTCCATCGACCAGGAGCTGAACCTGCACGCTTTTAGTTTCTGCCAATTCAAAAGGTGCGATCAAACGAACATATTTGAATCCGAGCGAAAAGTGTTCACTTTCAGCCAGGATCTCCCCTTCTCCATCCACAACGCGGATGTATGCTCCGGGATTTTCTCCACCTTTAACTGCGGCAAGCAAACTAACATATGCCGAGAAGGTATAATCACCAGCCGGAAGAGTTTCGGTCACCTGATAAACACCGTTGCATACAGCCTCTTCAATTTTAGAATAAAGTCTTATGCTGTTTTTGCCGAATTTGCTAAAAAGTTCAAAACCGGATTTCATGATACCAAAGTCTTCGGCATTCCCCGCCATGGCAGGCCAGGAATCCAGGCTATCAAAGTTATGGTCAAGCAGCAGGTTATTAATGTTGCTGACAACATTGGCTCCGCCTTCGCCCGAATGGGGATGAATACCGCTTTCTTCACCGTTGGCACCCACATTCCCCAGCTCCTGGGTATAGACATATTCACCGACAACATCGCCATCCTCATCAAAGGAATAGACAGTCTTTACCACTTGGTTTTCGGTTTCATTCTCATCGGCAGGTTCGGTTGTTTCCACCACCGTTCTGCGGGCGGAAACGGAATAAGAATATGCGGTACTGACACCCTGCACAAAGGCACTATTCTCCACGCCAAATTCCGTTACCCTCTCCAAGCGGTCGCCGTTAAAGGCGTATTCCACCTTATATACGGCGGCATCGCCGGAATCCAGCAAGGTAACCGATGCAGGCTTGGAACCTTCGCCATAAGCAAGGGCAACCTTTTTACCGTCGGGATAGGTTACGCCGGTCAGCAGACCGTCGGTATAGGTATAGCAAACATTGGTGCCGTCGGGCGCAGTGATGGAGGTCAGGAATCCGCTTGCGTTATAAGCGAAGCTGAAATCACGGCCTGCGCCGTCGGTTACCGAGGTGATGCGGTCGGCGGTATAGGTAATATCCATATGATTGCCGTTGGCATCGGTGATCCGAATCAGGCGGCCGGCTTCATCAAAGAGAGAGACCTCTTCGCCTTGGGTCAGGGTGCGGCGATGGGGATCGTATTTCAGATCGCTATCGTTTACATCCTCATAGAGGAAATAGCATTGGGCTGCATCATCTTCGCGGGAGACTTCCTCTTCCCCTTCCTTGAAATAGGTTTCCTCGCCATTCTCGCCGATCAGCAGATAGCCCTCATAGGCAACGCCTTCATGCTGGAAGGAGGCAGGCATCATGCTCTGCATTACGTTCAGTTTCCAGCCGCAGCCGAGGCCCATCGCGCTGAAGTCGGCGGTATGGAGCCCGATATTGCTGTTTGCAGTATAGGGCAGATCGGCAAGAGCGCCGGTATACAAATGCTTCAAGGTTACCGGCATCCGATTGCCCGCCCAGGCGAAGTCCTCCGATTCAAACATCAGGTTACCGTTTTGAAGATCAATACTCCCCTGCCCGAAACGGCCAAGCGCATGGGTATGGGTACGGTAAGAGGTATTCACACCGTAGCCGGACTCATAGGTAATATGAAGCTTGGGGGAATATTCGCTGTCTGCACTACCGTAGAGGGTGATGTTGGTATTACAATTCGATTCCTCGTTGAGCATCTTGACCATCAGACCCAGGTCGGCAGACTCGCCGCTGAGAACCTCATCGGTCAGTTTGGTAATATCAAAGGTATAGGAGATGACGTTTCCGTCCTCGTCCAAGTGGCCGCTCTTCATCTGCTCGAAGTCCAGCAGCTTGGGCTCTGCCTCGGGCGGAACGCAACCGGGCTCAAGCGCACCCTTGACCTGATACAAACCAAACTTGGGATACAACCCACATTCCAAAACCGCGCCCTGCTGATAGAAGGTCAGTTCGGCCTTTTTAATGCGGGGGTTGCGGGGCAGGGTGGGCATGGCAAAGCGCATATACATGCGGTTGGGAATATAGCAGGAAGCCGAAGAGGTACCGATCATATGGCTGGAAGCGTTATAAAGTGCACCCTCAAGCCGTCCATAGGTGGCAAGCGCATTCCGGCCCGAGACCATGATCTGCGGATCGATGGCGACCGGGAAGGCCCGACCTTCGGCGTTGAGCCAATCGCTGTCGGCGGTTACGGTCATGCGCAGATCACCGCTCGGCAGGCTCTTCACCTCATAAAACACGCCGGAAGATACCGCACCTTCCGCATCCTTCATAAAGGGAGCGGGGATAAAGAAGACCTCTGCGCCGGTCTCGTTGCTCAAAAAGGCCACGCGCTTTGCGGTTTCGTCAAATTTCGCCGTAACATTCTCACATTTCAGGCGGAAAGCGTAACGGTAGACGTCGGCCTTTTCTTTCACCAAAATATTTTCCTTCACACCGGCGGGTGTAACAGCATATTCCAGATCTGCGCCCGGCTCCGCATCGGCAAAGAGAAGGCGGTTGCCTGCCTCGCCGTGCAGTTTGGGGGCCATGCCCTTCTGCTGTTTCTTGTTCTTTTGAGCAGATACCGTGATGCGGTGCATCCCCTGCTCCACCGAGAACAGCTCGTCATTATCTTCTTCACGGCTGAATTT
>JAZODI010000037.1:0-18060 GCA_045596965.1 Eubacteriales bacterium
TCACGCGTTACTCACCCGTCCGCCACTAAGTTCAAACAAAAATCTGCCGAAGCTTCAATTCGTAGGAACTCCGTTCGACTTGCATGTGTTAGGCACGCCGCCAGCGTTCGTCCTGAGCCAGGATCAAACTCTCTAAAAAAATAATTTAAATCATTCGATATCCAGCTCATAACAAATTCTTCTAAAACTGGCTTAAAAGTTCTTTGTTAATCGCTTTCGCCAAACCTCGTTTTCGAGATCTGGACTTTACAATTAACGGGTCCTTCTTTTATGATGCTATTCAATTTTCAAAGCTCGTTGCTTACCCGCTTTTTGCGGGTGCTCGAATATAATATCATTTTAGGGATCGTTTGTCAACACTTTTTTTAAAATTCCTCAACTTTTTTCAAAAAAGGAGGAAAACCACAAAAAAGTTTTGCTTATTCGATATTTTATAGAAATTATGCCTATTTTTTAAGTTCCAGCGCTTTGGCATTATATCCCAAATCGTTTAAATAGGTTACCAGCTCGGCGGTTTTCTTTTTACCGGCACCGACAATACCTTGGGTCATGATGGAGATCGTTCCTTCATCGGTACCCGCAATTTCCTGCAAAGCTGCTGCTGCGCGGGAAACGGTATCCTTCTTCCCCGCACCAAAGAAGATTTCCTTTTCAACTATTTCAGAAGAGATATCATTGGTGCCGATACAATTTGTACACATATCAAAAGCAGAATAATCCAGCTTTGCCGCATAATTGGTTCCGTCCGGAGTTTCATAGGTGATGATAACAGCATTAACATTAAAGAAGCTGATCAACATAATCGCACCAATCAGGCCGATAATATACAGTTTATAACGTTGCCAGAAGCTTTCGTTTTGCTCCTTGTTCTTAATAGACATAGCAATTCCTCACAATCTTATATTTTTCCAAAATTTATGTTTCTTTTTTGAATAAGATGTAATATAATGTATACGGAACCTAAAAAGGAGGTTGCGCTGTTGAGTATTATATCACATGATTTTGATCAATACAAGAAGTTTTCGCACATCCATTTTGTCGGCATCGGCGGCGTTTCCATGTCGTCGCTGGCATTGATCCTGAAGCACCAGGGAAAAACCGTTACCGGCTCGGATAGCGGAAACGGTCCCACTATATTAAAATTGAAGGAAGCGGGCATCACCGTTTATCCTGAACATACTACCGAAAATGCGATCGGTTGCGATCTTTTGGTTTATACCGCCGCCATCTCTGATAATAATCCCGAGTTGGTTTATGCCCGGGAAAACAACATCCCCATGATGGAACGCGCTGTTTTACTGGGTTATATGATGGCGGAATTCAAAAAATCCATTGCAGTTTCCGGAACACACGGCAAGACCACCGTTACCTCCCTGCTTTCCTCCATCTTCAAGGCCGCCAATACGGATCCTACGGTAATGGTGGGAGCAAACCTCAAGGCTATCGGCGGGAATTACTGCATCGGCAAGAGCGAATATGCCATCTACGAAGCTTGCGAGTATGTAAACTCCTTCCATCATTTTTATCCTAACTGCGGTATCATTCTGAACATCGACGAGGATCACTTGGATTTCTTCAAGGATCTGGATGCCATTCAAAAATCCTTTGCCCGCTTCACCGATAATTTTAATGAGAACGGTTTCTTGGTAATCAACGGTGACGATGAAAACTGCCGATGCATTCGCGAATACTATAAGGGAACGACCCTGACCTTTGGAATCGGCACAAACCATGATTGCTATGCCGAAAACATCACCATCAACAGCGGCTACGCTTCCTTTGATATTCATTTTAAGAATGAATGCGTGAGAGTGGACTTAAAAATTCTCGGAAAACACAATATTCTCAACGCGTTGGCCGCCGCTTGCACCGCCTTTGCCTACGGATTAAATGCCGATGACATTAAAGCGGGGCTGGAGGCCTTTACCGGTGCCGATCGGCGCTTTGAGCTTAAAGGAACCTGCAACGGCGCATGGATCATCGACGACTATGCCCATCATCCCACCGAGATCCGCGCAACCCTGGAAAGCGCCAAGCAGGCGGCGGAAGGGCTTGTTTACGTTATCTTCCAACCCCACACCTTCACCCGCACTTTTTATTTGATGGATGAATTTGCGGAGGCGCTCTCCATTGCGGATCGCGCCATACTGACCGACATCTATGCCGCGCGGGAGATCAACAAAGTAGGGGTAAATATCCTGACCCTTCGGGATCGCATTGAAAACGCGCGATACATCAGCAAATTTGATGATATTGCCGCCACCTTGAAACAAGAACTCAAAAAAGGCGACATTGCCATTTTGATGGGGGCAGGAAATGTAAATCAAATCGCCGGACTATTAGTTGAATAATTTAAAGACCTTCGGGCTGATGCTCGAAGGTCTTTCTCTTTTAAAAACTTCTGAAACGCTTGCCGCTACGGCTGGAACTTTCCAGTTTATCCAGATAATCCAGCGCCTTACCGGTGCCGATCGCAACGCAAGATACTGCATCTTCCGCCACATAGGCACGAATACCGATCTTCTGGGAGATCAATTGATCAAAGCCGCAGATCAAAGCACCGCCGCCGGTCATGCAGATACCATTTTGATAAATATCGCCCACCAATTCGGGAGGGGTACGCTCCAAAACATTATGAACCGCATCCACAATGGTGAGCGCGCATTCCTGCAACGGCTCCATGATCTCATCGGAACGGATCTCAATGGATTGGGGCAATCCGGTGGTCAAACTACGGCCTTTGATCACCATAGTTTTAACCTCCGCCTGGGGATAGACACAGCCGATCTCCACCTTGATGGCCTCGGCGGTGCGCTCACCGACGAGAAGGTTATATTTCTTTTTCAGATAACGGATAATGGATTCATCAAATCGATCACCCGCCATCTTAACGGAATCGGAAAGGACCACATCACCCAAAGAAAGAACCGCGATATCGGCTGTACCGCCGCCCACATCCAAGACGATATTTCCGTTGGGCTTATAGACATCCAGGCCTGCGCCGATGGCCGCCGCCTTGGGCTCCTCAATGAGAGAAACGAACTTTGCACCCGCATTTTTGGCCGCTTCTTCTACCGCCATTTCCTCCACTTCGGTAACACCCGAAGGAACACAAATGATAACGCGGGGCTTAAAGTAGGAATTCTTCGCCGCTTTATTAATGAAATATTTGATCATCTTTTCGGTTACTTCATAATCCGAAATGACACCATCCTTCAGCGGGCGGACTGCGACAATATTGCCGGGAGTTCTACCCACCATTTTACGCGCTTCTTCCCCGACGGCCAACACTTTATTCCGCACTTTATCAATCGCAACCACGCTGGGCTCCTTCAGGACAATTCCCTTGCCCTTGACAAAAACCAGAACAGTTGCGGTACCCAGATCGATACCGATATCATGTCCTAACATAATGATCCTCCAAATGTATTAAAAAACTTCGGTGATATACTTCTATTATTATACCTTTATTTTCCTGAAAATTCAACTCTTTTTTACAGTGATGGCAAAGGTGGCGCAAACGACTTCCTCCGCGCCCGCTTTACGCAATAGTTCCGCGCAGGCATTCAGCGTTGCACCGGTGGTAAAAAGATCATCGATCAATAAGACTTTTCCATATAGATTTGCATTCTTTTTCAAAGAATAACTCTCCTTGGCATTGGCCCAACGATCAGCGGCGGAAAGATACTTTTGCTGAACGCCGCCGATGCGTTGCAGGACATCCAAGCACGGACAATCAAACCGTTTCGCGAGATCCTCGGCCAAAAGTCTGGCCGGACAATAACCCCGTTCCATGCTCCGACGAAGGCCCTGAGGGACAAAGACGATGGCGTCAAACTCCTCACCCAAGCGAGCGCGGATGTGATGATACATCCTCTTGGCCATAAATGCGCTCAACTGCGGGCGGTTGCGCTGCTTGAAACGCAGCAACAGATTTCTTGGCGCACCCTCATAGGTAAAAGCAGAGACATTTCTTCGAAAGGAAAAAGCCTTATTCCCACAATGGCAATTCTCGGGGTATGCACCGCAGACGCGGCAGACGGTGGCGGTCAGTTCCGTTGTATTCTTCATACATTGCCCGCAGACCCCCGCCTCTTTCAGTATTCCGCCGCAAAAAGGGCAGCGGGGCGGATATAACAAATTCAATAACTTCATTGCAATAAATATTTTAGACCACTATAGCGATTGGTATGCCGATTATTTGCCACCATGCGGTCCACCACCTGGCGACCGCCCACAATGACCAATAGTTTTTTGGCGCGGGTAACCGCTGTATAGAGCAGGTTGCGATACTGTAACAAGGGCGTCATTTCCCCCAACACCAAGACTACCGCTTCAAACTCACTGCCCTGGCTTTTATGGACGGTGATGGCATAGGCGGGCTCCAGCTCATCCAACTGCTCATAGCCATAGGTTGCCAGGCGGTCCTCATATTGGATTCGGATCTGCTTTTCCCGCGGCAAGATCTCTTTGATGATACCGATATCGCCGTTGAATACCCCCGCTTCGTCCTTTCCTTCGTTAGTTAGAACAGGAAGATCGTAATTATTGCGTACCTGCATCACCTTATCTCCCTCGCGAAAGACCTGATCGCGGAAATGGACCGAACGCCGGCCGGGCTGATCGGGATTGACCCGCTCCCGAATCACCTCGTTCATATGGATGGTACCGGTGAGGGTCTTGCGGGTGGGAATGATGACCTGCAGACCGTCCATAACATCCAGACCATAACGGCGGGGAATGCGGTTGACGATCATCTCTACCGCCGCTTCCAGCACCCCTTGGGGTGTCTTTTTAGAGATGAAAAAGAGATCACCGCCGTTTTCCAGATCAGGGCGTTCCCCCGCATTGATGGCATGAGCAGTGGTAATGATCATGCTGGATTTTGCCTGGCGGAAGATCTTGGTCAGCCCAACGGTGGGAACGGTTCCGCTCCGCACCAGATCAGACAAAACATTTCCCGCGCCGACGCTGGGAAGCTGGTCGGCATCTCCCACCATGATCAGGCGGGTTCCCAAAGGCAACGCTTCCAGCAGGGCTTCAAACAGCAGGCTGTCCACCATGGACATTTCGTCCACGATCAGCACGTCGCATTTAAGCGGATTAGATGCGTTATAAGTAAAAGCGCCGCTTCCCGTTTGCACCTCCAACAGGCGATGAATGGTTTGCGCTTTACGATCGCAGACCTGACTCATTCTCTTGGCCGCGCGGCCGGTGGGTGCGCAGAGCAATACCCTATAGTTTAATTCCTCAAAAAGCGCGATCATGCCCCGCAAAGTCGTTGTCTTACCCGTGCCGGGGCCGCCGGTCAGCACCATGACCCGATTTTCAACCGCAGAACGGATCGCCTGCTCTTGGGCAAATTCATAAAAGATCCCCAGCTTATTCTGGCTTTTCTTGATGCGCTCTTCCACGTTACGGATCTCTTGCTTTCCAAATTGGAGCATCAATTTGAGTTTTTCTGCCGAGCGGGTTTCTGCGCGATAATAATTCGGCAGGTAAATAACCTCTTTGCCATTGATCACCGCCTGCTCCAACTGATGGCGCTCACACATATTTTCCAGCGCGATCTCCACCTCTTCTTCGGTAACATCCACATATTGCGCACCCAAGGGGATCAGTTTTTCCTTGGGCAGGAAGCAATGGCCGTTTTGCAGGTTATGGGCGAGGATATACTTAACGCTATACCCCACCCGAATCTCATCGGCAGGGCCGATTCCCAAAGAAAGAGCCAGATTATCGGCATTTTGGAAAGAAAATCCTTCGATATCCTCCCAAAGACGATAGGGGTTTTCCTCAATAACGCGGGGCGCGATAGCGCCATATTCCCGCGCCACCTTTACCGCAAAGGCAGGGGTGATGCCCAGCTCATGAAGGTGCATTAAAATTTCGCGCGTGCCGAGCGTTTCACGAAAAGCATCGGATAGTTTTTGCGCCCGATCCTTGGTGATGCCTTTGATCTGCGTTAGCATCATCGGCTCATGCTCTAAAATATCAAAACTATCCTCTCCAAACCGCTCCACGATCTTACGGGCGGTGGCAGGCCCAATTCCCTTCACCGCTCCGCTGAGCAAAAACTTGGTGATTCCATCCAACTCGCCGGGAAAGCTCTTTTCGATCTCCGCGCAGACAAACTGCCGCCCGTAGGTCGCATGGTCGCACCAACTCCCTACCGCATTAACAAGCTCGCCGGGATAGATGGAGATGCAGGTGCCCACCGCCACGATCAGATCGCCATCGCAATCCAAGGTGAAGACCCGATAACCGGTACTTTCATTTTCATAGATCACTTCTTCAACAGTACCTTCAATTTGTTCTTCCTCACCCACAGCAGACACCTCCTTTTCAACAAAATTCTAAATTTTATTATATCATTTTATTCTTGAACTGTAAACACAACCCATGGATTTTTTTCACAATATTCCAAAACGTCCTCCCGCGTTTGTTCCGCCAATCCCTCATCGACAACCTCGAGAACAGCCTCCCGCTCCCCCACATCCAACCGACCGGCCTTCAAGCAAAGGGTATTCAGCAGATACTCAACATTCGACTCTTCCCCGGAGAGGGAAATTTGAAGAACGATTTTTTGCACCGAGCGCACCCGCCACAAAGAAAGAAGCTCCACTACCCCAAGGATACACTCCAACAAACCGATCACCGCAAAAAACGACACTAAGATCCAAAATGCATGCCAAAGCATTCGCCATCCCCCCATCATTCGAGTTTTATACACTACTATACTATGATGGAAAACGGGAATGGTGAACGATAAAAGCCGTAAAGCATAATCGCTTTACGGCTTTCGGTTTTATTTTACAAATTCCCGCAACTGAGCGGCTACCGAGGTGTCTTCCCAAGGCAGGTTCAGATCCTCGCGGCCCATATGACCATAGCTGGAGGTGGGGGTATAAATGGGGCGGCGCAGGTCGAAATTCTTGATGATCGCCGCAGGGCGAAGATCGAAGAAACGATCGATCGCTTCCAAGATCTTTTCTTCGGGAATTGTTGCGGTTCCGAAGGTATCCACTGTTACCGAAACGGGGCTGGCAACGCCGATGGCATAGGCCAACTCTACCTCGCACTTACGGGCAAGGCCGGCCTTAACGATATTCTTTGCCACATGGCGGGCGGCATAAGCAGCAGAACGATCCACTTTGGTGGGATCCTTGCCGGAGAAGGCACCGCCGCCATGACGTCCGTACCCACCATAGGTATCGACAATGATCTTACGGCCGGTCAGACCGCTATCCCCCTGAGGGCCGCCCACAACGAAACGGCCGGTGGGATTGATATAGAACTTGGTATCGATCAGCAGTTCGGCGGGGATAATGGGGCGAATAACCTTATCCAAAATATCCCGACGCAACTGCTCCAAGGAAACCTCTGCGCTATGCTGAGAAGAAACAACAACGGTATCGACGCGAACAGGGCGATCGTCTTCATATTCCACCGTAACCTGGGTCTTACCATCGGGACGCAGATAAGGAAGAATGCCTTCCTTGCGAACAAAGGTCAATTGCTTAGAGAGTTTATGAGCCAAGGAGATGGCCATCGGCATCAATTCTTCGGTTTCATCCGAAGCATAGCCAAACATCATGCCCTGATCGCCTGCACCGGTAGACATGGAGGCATCTTCATCGCCTTCTTTTGCTTCCCATGCCTTATCAACGCCCATCGCAATATCGGGAGACTGCCGATCCAAGGTGACCAAAACACCGCAGGTATCGCAATCGAAACCATATTTTGCGCGGTCATAGCCGATTTCGCGAATCGCCTCACGAACAATATTCTGATAATCCACCTGGGCGGTGGTGGTGATTTCGCCCATTACATGGACAGTGCCGGTTGTAACGGTGGTTTCACAGGCGACACGCGCCTCTTTATCCTGAGCCAGGATCGCATCCAGAATGCTATCGGAGATGCGGTCGCAAATTTTATCGGGATGCCCTTCGGTTACCGATTCAGATGTAAATAAATAATTTCTTGCCATTTTTCATCGTCCTTTCCAAAAAATAACGCACTCTTCATCAAGAGTGCGTTTTAAAAGCTTATCTTTCGGAGCGTTTGCTCCGCAGGATTTGACACCTTGCTATACCGCAGGTTGTCGGGCTTCACAGGGCCTGTTCCCTCTGCCACTCTTGATAAGAAGTATTCAATTAACATCTAATAGTATAATAAATTCGGCGCAGTTTGTCAAGTTTTATCTTTTTAAGATGGGTGATAGCTTTTTATAGATCAAAAAGCAAAGCGCCGCAACAATAAAGCCCTTGGCCATGGTAAAGGGAAGATTGAAAATCAAAAGGGATTCCAAAATACTATCCACCGACGGCAAGATTGCCTGATAGGCCGCCAAAATAACATCTTTGGGGATCATGATCTGATAATAGATGGGATAGACGATAAAATAATTGATGGCTACGCAGCCGATACCCATCGAAACAGCCCCCACCAAGGAACCGATCAACGCACCGCTGCGTTTTTTATGAAAACGATAAATCAACCCGGCGGGAACAACAAAGAAGATCCCCATCAAAAAGTTGGCCAGCTCCCCTACCCCCGCTGTATTTGTTACAAATAAATGCAGGGCATTTTTCAAAAAGCAGACCAAAACGCCATAGAGCGGGCCATAGGCAAAAGTTGCAATCAGCGCGGGCAGTTCGGAAATGTCGAATTTAATAAAAGAAGGCATGATGGGAACACCCATCTCAATAAACATTAATATAAAACCGATCGCACCAAACAGGGCGGATACGACCAAAGAACGTAACACTTTTTTATTCATAACACTACTCCTGAGAATAAAATAATCCCCCGATAAAAATATCGGGGGATTATCTTAAAAATCATTTCAAAAAACACTTCTATCATCCGGACTATACCGTCGGTTCAGGAATCGCACCTGATCATGCGCAAATCGCGCTCGCAGACTTTACTGCCGGTGGGGAATCACACCCCGCCCCGAAGCATATTAAAATTTGAAATTACTCGTTGATAGCGGTAACAACGCCGGAACCAACGGTGCGGCCACCCTCACGGATAGCGAAACGCAGACCCTCTTCGATAGCGATCGGAGTGATCAGCTCAACGTCCATAACAACGTTATCGCCGGGCTTGCACATATCAACGCCATCGGGCAGAGTGATAACACCGGTAACGTCGGTAGTTCTGAAGTAGAACTGAGGTCTGTAGTTAGAGAAGAAAGGCTTATGACGGCCACCTTCTTCTTTCTTAAGAACGTAAACTTCGCCCTTGAACTGTGTGTGGGGGTTGATTGAACCGGGTTTTGCTAAAACCTGTCCTCTTTCGATTTCGTTCTTCTGAACACCACGAAGGAGAGCACCGATGTTGTCACCAGCTTCAGCGCTGTCGAGGAGTTTACGGAACATTTCGATACCTGTTACAACAACTTTTCTGGGTTCGTCTGTTAAACCTGTGATTTCAACTTCATCGTTGAGATTTAATGTACCTCTTTCAACTCTACCTGTAGCAACTGTACCACGGCCTGTGATTGAGAATACGTCTTCGACAGGCATTAAGAAGGGAAGGTCAGCAGCTCTTTCAGGTGTGGGGATAAAGCTGTCAACTGCTTCCATAAGCTTAAGGATGGGCTCATATTCGGGAGCGTTGATATCTGTTGATGCTGATTCTAATACAGCAAGACCTGAACCTGTGATGATAGGTGTATCGTCACCGGGGAATTCGTACTCATTTAAGAGGTCACGGATTTCCATTTCAACGAGTTCGAGTAATTCGGGATCGTCAACCTGGTCTGCTTTGTTAAGGAATACTACGATGTAGGGAACGCCTACCTGACGAGAGAGAAGGATATGTTCTCTTGTCTGGGGCATCGGGCCGTCTGCAGCTGATACAACTAAGATAGCGCCGTCCATCTGAGCTGCACCTGTGATCATGTTTTTAACATAGTCAGCGTGTCCGGGGCAGTCAACGTGTGCGTAGTGTCTGTTTTCTGTTTCGTATTCAACGTGAGCTGTTGAAATTGTGATACCTCTTTCTCTTTCTTCAGGAGCACCGTCGATCTGATCGTATGCTTTGAAGTCAGCTGCGCCTCTTAAGCTTAATACTTTTGTAATAGCAGCTGTAAGAGTTGTCTTACCATGGTCAACGTGACCGATGGTACCAATGTTTACGTGAGGCTTGTTTCTTTCAAATTTAGCTTTTGCCATTTTTGTTTTCCTCCTAGATTGATAATTTTCTTATTTTTAAAATTTTTATTGTTATTATAATTATTTTACACTTAATTTGCTAAAAAATCAATAGTTAATTAGTCATTTTTAGCGCGTGAAGAAATAATCTGTTCCTGAATGCTCTTCGGAACTTCGTCATAGTGACTGGGCTGCATTGTGTACTGACCACGGCCCTGTGTTCTTGAACGGAGTTCTGTAGCATAACCAAACATTTCTGAAAGGGTAACAAATGCGTGAATCATCTGTGCATCGGGACGTGCTTCCATACCCTGAATCTGACCACGACGTGAGTTTAAGTCACCCATTACGTCGCCCATGTATTCTTCGGGAACGATAACGTCAACCTGCATGATGGGTTCTTTTAAAACGGGATCTGCTTT
The DNA here is from genome assembly GCA_045596965.1 of Eubacteriales bacterium. Classification (GTDB taxonomy): domain Bacteria; phylum Bacillota; class Clostridia; order Oscillospirales; family QAKW01; genus QAKW01. Next base: position 10,586 of record JAZODI010000037.1, read on the forward strand.
CTTGCAGCCGTCTTTGAAGCCCATTGATGCAGCGATTTTAAATGCCATTTCAGATGAGTCAACTTCGTGGTATGAACCGTCTGTAAGTGTAACGCGGACGTCAACAACATTGTAGCCTGCGAGTACACCAGAGAGCATAGCGCCCTGTACACCGGCGTCAACAGCGGGGATATATTCTTTGGGAATAGCACCGCCGACAATTTTGTTAACGAATTCGTAGCCGCCGCCTGCTTCTAAAGGTTCGATAGTCATTACAACATGACCGTACTGACCTTTACCACCTGACTGACGAGCATACTTGTGGTTAACTTCAACAGGCTTTCTGATTGCTTCTTTGTAAGCAACCTGAGGTTTACCAACGTTTGCTTCAACTTTGAATTCACGAAGAAGTCTGTCAACAATAACTTCAAGGTGTAATTCACCCATACCAGCGATAATTGTCTGACCTGTTTCTTCGTCTGTGTATGTCTTGAATGTGGGATCTTCTTCAGCAAGTCTTGCTAAACCGATACCCATCTTTTCCTGACCTTCTTTTGTTTTGGGTTCAACAGCAACACGGATAACGGGTTCCGGGAATTCCATTGATTCTAAGATAATGGGATGTGCGGGATCGCAAAGTGTGTCACCTGTTGTTGTGCTCTTTAAACCAACAGCAGCTGCGATATCGCCAGAGTAAACTGTTTCGATATCTTTTCTGTCGTTAGCATGCATCTGCAAGATACGGCCGATACGTTCTTTAACGTCTTTTGTTGAGTTTAATACGTGTGAGCCTGCATCGAGTTTACCTGAGTAAACACGGAAGAAGCAAAGTTTACCAACAAAGGGGTCAGCCATAATCTTAAATGCCAATGCTGCAAAAGGAGCTTCGTCTGATGAGGGGCTTTCTACTTCTTCTTCTGTATCAGGATTGATACCCTTGATTGCGGGTACATCGAGAGGTGAAGGCATGTAGTCAATAACAGCGTCCAATAATTTCTGTACACCCTTATTCTTATAAGATGTACCACAAAGTACGGGAACGATTTCGTTATCGATTGTTGCACGACGGATAGCCTTTTTGATATCTTCGATAGGAAGATCGCCTTCTTCGAAGTATTTTTCCATTAAGGCTTCATCTGTTTCAGCAACAGCTTCAACGAGTGCCACTCTGTATTCAGCTGCTTTTTCCTTCATATCGTCGGGAATATCTGTTTCTTCGATTTCTTTACCTAAGTCATCGTGATAGATATATGCCTTGCTCTTTACAAGGTCAATGATACCAACGAATGTTTCTTCAGCACCGATAGGAAGCTGAATCGGAACAGCGTTACATTTAAGTCTTGTTTTCATCATGTCGACAACATTATAGAAGTCTGCACCCATGATATCCATTTTATTTACATAAGCCATACGGGGTACGCGATAGTTGTCAGCCTGACGCCAAACTGTTTCAGACTGGGGTTCTACGCCGCCCTTGGCACATAATACTGTTACACTGCCGTCTAATACACGAAGTGAACGCTCTACTTCAACAGTAAAGTCAACGTGTCCGGGTGTGTCGATGATATTGATTCTATGATTTAACCAATGGCATGTTGTAGCAGCAGATGTGATAGTAATACCACGTTCCTGTTCCTGCTCCATCCAGTCCATTGTACCAGCACCGTCATGTGTTTCACCCATTTTGTGAATACGGCCTGTGTAGAACAATATTCTTTCAGTAGTGGTGGTTTTACCGGCGTCGATGTGAGCCATGATACCGATATTTCTTGTTTTTGCGAGAGAATATTCTCTAGCCACCAAAACTCCTCCTTTCTCTAAATACTAAAAAGTATTTTATCAATAGTGTTGATAATTTCAAATTTAAAAGACTACCATCTGTAATGTGCAAAAGCTTTGTTAGCTTCAGCCATTTTGTGTGTGTCTTCTTTCTTCTTAACAGAAGAACCTGAGTTGTTAACTGCATCTAAGATTTCGCCGGCTAATCTTTCCTTCATTGTTCTTTCGCCACGCTGACGGCTGTATAATGTCAACCAACGAAGACCTAATGTCTGTCTTCTTTCGGGGCGAACTTCAATCGGAACCTGGTATGTTGCACCGCCTACACGTCTTGCTTTAACTTCTAAAACAGGCATGATGTTTGCCATCGCCTCATTAAATACTTCTAAAGGATCTTTGCCTGTTTTTTCTCTGATGATATCAAATGCACCGTACACGATTTTCTGTGCGGTACCTTTTTTACCATCGAGCATGATGTTGTTTACTAATCTTGTAACAACTGTGCTGTTGTAAACCGGGTCAGCCAATACTTCTCTTTTTGCAATAAAACTTCTTCTTGGCACCTTTCTTCCCTCCTTCATTATTATTCGTTAATTCGTTAATGAAATCACAGGTACTCGAGGGGTTAATTCCCCATCGTCGTGCAGTACTGTATATAACAGGAAATTTTTTCGTGTTTCTACGTACCGACACCTAATTGTGATTTTTTGCTCTTGCTAAAACTTATTTCTTAGCTTTAGCTTTCTTAGCGCCATACTTGGATCTAGACTGGTTACGGTTAGCAACACCTGCGGTATCTAATGAACCACGGATGATATGGTATCTTACACCAGGTAAATCCTTTACTCTGCCGCCTCTGATCAAAACAACGCTATGTTCCTGTAAGTTGTGACCTTCACCGGGAATGTACGCAGAAACTTCGATACCGTTTGTAAGACGAACTCTGGCCATCTTACGAAGAGCTGAGTTAGGCTTTTTGGGTGTCATTGTTTTTACAGATGTGCAAACGCCTCTTTTCTGAGGTGAGTTAGTATCGGTAGTTTTTTTCTTCAATGTGTTAAGGTTCTTTAAAAGAGCCGGAGCTGTAGCCTTTCTTACTGAAGTTTCTCTACCTTTTCTCACAAGCTGGTTAAACGTAGGCATGAAATAATTTCCTCCTTCCTTCAAAATTTATATATTTACAAAATATAAATATAAGCTATTTTAATTCCACTGCAACAGCGGCTGAAACATTGATACCAAAAGCCTTTCCTAACTTGGCTTTTGATTCTTTGTGTTCTACGGGGACATTTGATTCTTCGCATAACGCCTCAAAAGGCAGGCGAACATGTTCGTCTGCATCAAGTGCTATATATGCTTTTTTTACTTGTCCCTTTTTCACTGCTTCTGTGGATTGCTTCAGTCCGACGAAATATCGGACATCCTGCAAATCGGATTGCATTGTCTGCTCTTCCTTTCTTATCTTTGGGATACCCCAAACCGATAGCGCCGACAACACCAACTTACATTGTAACACAGCAAATTGGTGTTGTCAACACAAATTTTTACGCTTGAATTTTGTGATTATTCCGCGTCGGGAATAACGTTTGAACCGATGTAGTCGGCGTTTCTTTCAACGAAATCATCGCCAATGTTTTCAGAATCGATGATGGGTGTTGCTGATTCGATTCTTGTGTGCTGGTACTTGGTCATACCTGTACCTGCAGGGATAAGTTTACCGATGATAACATTTTCTTTAAGACCAACAAGGGGATCAATCTTCCCTTTTGTTGCAGCTTCGGTCAATACTCTTGTTGTTTCCTGGAATGATGCTGCTGACAAGAATGAATCTGTGGTGAGCGCTGCCTTAGTAATACCTAAGATTACTCTTGTGCAGGTAGCAGGTTCTTTGCCTTCTGCTACTAACTGTTCGTTTGCAGTTAAGAATTCGTTGAGGTCTACCATTGAACCTGACATAAATCTTGAATCGCCGCCTTCGTCAACGCGAACACGTCTTAACATCTGACGAACGATAACTTCAATATGTCTGTCGTTGATATCAACACCCTGGAGACGGTAAACTCTCTGTACTTCTTTGATTAAGTACTGCTGAACCGCTGTGATGTCTTTGATTCTTAAGATATCGTGGGGGTTGATTGAACCTTCTGTAAGTTCGTCACCTACTGAAAGTATATCGCCCTCTGCAACTTTAATTCTTGAGCCGTAGGGGATAAGGTAGGTTTTTGCTTCTTTTGTTTCGTCGTTTGTGATAACGATTTCACGTTTTTTCTTGTTTTCTACGATAGAAACTCTACCTGCAATTTCTGTCAAAATTGCCAAGCCCTTGGGCTTTCTTGCTTCGAAAAGTTCTTCGACACGGGGAAGACCCTGTGTGATATCGTCACCCGCAACACCGCCGGTGTGGAAGGTTCTCATTGTAAGCTGTGTACCGGGTTCACCGATTGACTGAGCAGCGATGATACCAACTGCTTCACCTTCGGGAACTAAGTCGCCACCAGCAAGGTTTGAACCGTAACATTTAGCACAGATACCAACCTTAGCACGGCAGGTAAGAACTGAACGAATCTTTGCTTTTGTTACACCTGCTGCTACGATTTTTGCTGCTAACTTTTCATCAATCAAGTCATCGGGAGTTGCAAGTATTTCGCCTGTTTCAGGTGATACGATAGGCTCTGCAGGATAACGTCCTGAGAGTCTGTCTTCCAAGCTTTCGATTACTTCCTTACCTTCTGTGATTGCTGAAACTTCAATACCGTCAGCTACGCCGCAGTCGTGCTCACGGATAATAACATCCTGTGATACGTCAACAAGACGACGTGTTAAGTAACCTGAGTCAGCGGTTCTGAGCGCTGTATCTGCAAGACCCTTACGAGCACCGTGAGATGATACGAAGTACTCGATAACGTTAAGGCCTTCACGGAAGTTAGCCTTGATGGGGATTTCGATAACCTTACCTGATGTATCGTTCATCAGACCACGCATACCTGCAAGCTGACGAATCTGGTTCTTACTACCACGGGCACCGGAGTCTGCCATCATGAAGATGGGGTTGTACTGGTCGAGGTTTTCCATCAACGCATCTGTAACATCATCTATTGTCTTGGTCCATGTTTCGATGACTAACTGATAACGTTCTTCATCTGAAATAAGACCTCTGTTAAACTGTTTTGTAATCTTGTCAACTGCTTTTTCTGCTTCTGCAAGAAGAACCTTTTTCTTCTCAGGAACTTCAATATCAGAAACTGATACTGTGATAGCACCCTTCGTAGAATACTTAAAGCCCATTGACTTGATTGCATCAAGCACAACTGCTGTATCGGTTAAACCGTGAGCCTGAATACATTTATCAATGATAATACCAAGCTGTTTCTTACCGCAGAGGAAGTCTATTTCAAGTGCGAACTTGTTGTCAGGGTTTGTTCTGTCAACAAATCCCAAGTCCTGAGGAACCTGTTCGTTGAAAATAAGTCTTCCCACAGTTGTCTTGATTATACCTGTGTCGCCGTCGGGAGCTGTAACTCTTACATTGATAGGAGCGTGCAAGCCTACGATACCGTTAGTATAAGCAAGGTTTGCTTCATTAACTGATGCAAATGTCTTGCCTTCACCGGGTTCACCAGGGAAGCATCCTTCTTCTGTGTAGGTTGCAGGGCGTTTGCCTGATTCTTCAAGCTCTGCATTTTCTGTGAGTAAGCTCTTGCCTTTGGCGTTGCAGTAGTAATTTACTACCTGACCTTCTGTGAAAATTTCTGAATCACCGGGGTCTACTATTTTAACTTCCTTGGGTTTTACTAATGTTAAGTAGTAACTACCCAATACCATATCCTGTGTAGGAACGGTAACAGGACGACCGTCCTGAGGTTTTAACAAGTTGTTAGCTGATAACATTAAGAAACGAGCTTCTGCCTGAGCTTCGGGAGAGAGGGGTACGTGAACCGCCATCTGGTCACCGTCGAAGTCGGCGTTGTACGCTGTACAAACAAGTGGGTGAAGCTTCAATGCTCTACCTTCAACCAAGATTGGCCCAAACGCCTGAATACCAAGTCTGTGAAGTGTGGGAGCACGGTTTAAAAGTACGGGATGGTCTTTGATAACCTCATCGAGTACGTCCCAAACCTCGGGTTTTAATCTTTCAACCATACGCTTTGCGCTCTTGATGTTGTGAGCGATACCGTCGTTTACAAGCTTTTTCATTACGAAAGGCTTGAAAAGCTCGATAGCCATTTCTTTAGGAAGACCGCACTGATAGATTTTCAGTTCCGGTCCTACAACGATAACAGAACGGCCTGAGTAGTCAACACGCTTACCGAGCAAGTTCTGACGGAAACGACCCTGCTTACCTTTAAGCATATCTGAAAGTGATTTCAAGGCACGGTTTCCGGGGCCTGTAACAGGTCTGCCACGTCTGCCGTTGTCGATTAGAGCGTCTACCGCTTCCTGGAGCATTCTCTTTTCGTTTCTTACGATAATTTCAGGAGCACCCAAATCTAAAAGCTTTTTCAAACGGTTGTTTCTGTTGATAACACGTCTGTACAAATCATTCAAGTCAGAAGTTGCAAATCTGCCACCGTCGAGCTGTACCATAGGACGGATATCAGGAGGAATAACCGGGACAACATCAAGTATCATCCATGCGGGGTCATTTCCTGACAATCTGAAAGATTCCACAACTTCAAGTCTTTTAACAAGACGAACTTTTTTCTGACCTGTTGCACCAACGAGTTCATCCTTTATTTCTTTTGAAAGCTCTTCTAAGTTAATTTCTTCAAGCAATTCCTTGATTGCTTCAGCACCCATTCCCGCGCGGAAACGGTCACCATATTTTTCGCAGTATTCTCTGTATTCCTGCTCAGATAAAATCTGCTTCTTTTCAAGCTCTGTACGTGAACCTGGGTCTATTACAACGTATGAAGCAAAGTATAAAACTTTTTCGAGCATTCTGGGTGTCATATCAAGGAGTAAACCCATTCTGGAGGGGATACCCTTGAAGTACCAGATGTGTGACACAGGAGCTGCAAGCTCAATGTGTCCCATACGTTCACGACGAACACGTGCACGTGTAACCTCAACGCCGCAACGGTCACAAACGATACCCTTGTGACGGATACGCTTGTATTTACCACAGTGACATTCCCAGTCCTTTGTAGGTCCGAAAATCTTTTCGCAGAAAAGACCGTCACGTTCAGGCTTTAAGGTTCTGTAGTTTATAGTTTCAGGCTTTTTAACCTCGCCTCTTGACCAGCCTCTGATCATATCGGGGGAAGCAATGCCTATTTTAATTGCATCAAATGTATTTTCTGACAATCGACTCATCTCCATTTAAAAGAATTTTGTAAAGGTGTTATTGATTAAAGCAAGTCTGTCTCATCATCGAAATCGCCAAACTCGTCGTCGAAATCGCCAAACTCGTCGTCAAAGGCATCCGCATCCTCTTCTGAGAACAGTGAATCGTCGATTTCGCCATCGTCATCATCACTCTCTGCTGCGGCAAGCTCTGCATCATCTGCATCGTCGTCGCCCAAGTCAATAAACGCCTTGTCATCCTTTACGGTCATGCCGAGATTTGCCTCTTCCTCTTCTTCGGAAGAATCCTTTAATGTAACTTCGTCGCCATGTTCGTCAAGTACTCTCATATCAAGACCCAAGCTCTGAAGTTCCTTGATTAATACCTTAAATGATTCAGGAATACCAGCCTTAGGTACGCTTTCGCCCTTAAC
>JAZODI010000038.1:0-1709 GCA_045596965.1 Eubacteriales bacterium
CAAAAATGAGCCTTTTTCAAGGCTCATTTTTTATTCACTTCCGGCACATCGGTTCGGCATAAAATATAATCAATGCTCACGTTATAAAATTCTGCCAACCGCAAAAGCGTTTCGGTGGGGGGAACGCGTTCTTCGTTTTCAAATTTTGAAAGTAATGCTTGTTCGATTCCTGTCTTCATTTGAACGGCAATCTGGGTATATCCCGCTTGCTTTCGCAACAATTTCAAATTGTTTTTCATCAACTCACCTCAATGACATTATGTCATAAAATTTATTGACAGATATGACAATATGTCATATAATGATACCATAATTGAAGATTGAGGTGATCACTTTGGAAAAAATATGCAAGACCTGCGCCCATTTTCGGCAACACTACATTAAGCGCGCAAGAAACTATTGGCCGGTGGAAGACGGACATTGCGTTTATCCCCGATGTAAATTGAGAAAGCCGAAAACACCGGCTTGCCGTTATTATGAAAAAAGGGAAGAGTGAAAGAGCGGAAAGACAGGGGATGATCCTCTGCCTTTCGTTTTTTTCCTCCCAACGGTTGCGTTCTTTTGAAAAGAATGCTAAAATAATAGCAACACGAAAAAAGGAAGTAAAAAATGGAAAATCATGTAACATTCAAAGACCTCGGTCTTTCGGAAAAGATGCTTAAGGTTTTGGAGGAGAAGGGCTATGCTTATCCCACAACGGTGCAGAAGTTGGCCATTCCCGAATTTATGGAATGGAAGGACGTTGTTGCCAAAGCGCCGACGGGCACCGGCAAGACCTTTGCCTTCGGCATTCCGATGATCGAGCATATTGATGCTTCTTTGGCAGAGATCCAAGGGCTTATTTTAGCGCCTACCCGCGAGCTGGCGATGCAGATCGGCGAGGAGCTGCGGGGGCTTTTGGATTATTATCAGGGCATCCGCGTGGCGGTGCTCTATGGCGGCGCGGGGATGGAGGGGCAGATTCGCCAGCTGGAGAAAAAGCCCCAGATCATCGTTGCCACCCCCGGGCGGCTGATGGACCATCATAAGCGGCGCAACCTGCGGTTTGACCATATTCAGACAGTGGTGCTGGATGAAGCCGACCGCATGCTGGATATGGGCTTTTATAAAGATGTTACCCGCATCATTGATATGATCAAGAATCGCCGCAATTTGGGGCTGTTTTCTGCCACCATCAGCCGCGAGGTGATGGACGTTTCCTGGAAATACCAGCGGGATGAGGTGGAGATCACGGTTGAACCCAAGCAGGAGGATCGGCCGGATATCGACCAATTTTCCGTTACGGTCCCGCCCTTTAAAAAGACCGAGGCGACCCTTACCATGGTGACCGAAGGGCCTTTTGAGCGGGTGATCATCTTCGCCAATACCAAGGCGATGTGCCAACGGCTTTGCGACGATCTGCGCAAAGGGGGTGTCGATTGCGATTGCCTCCATGGAGATATTCCCCAGAGCAAGCGGGAGAAAACCATGCAAAAATACCGCGACGGCAGGCTGACCGTTTTGGTGGCCACCGATGTTGCCTCCCGGGGCATCGATGTGGACGATGTGGATTGCGTCATCAACTACGATATCCCCGAGGAAATGGAATATTATATCCACCGCATCGGGCGAACCGGGCGGGCGCGCAAGAAGGGCGTTGTCTTTTCCATGCTGAATAATTTTGCCGAAAAGACCAAGCTGGAAGAGATTATGAAATATACCAAATATGA
>JAZODI010000039.1:0-24207 GCA_045596965.1 Eubacteriales bacterium
GGGCATATCATTAAGGAAAACGGACTGAACACAACGGTTGGCGACGAGGGCGGATTTGCACCAAATTTGGAAACCGACGAGCAGGCCCTAACATTGTTGCTTCGCGCCATTGAGCGTGCCGGTTTCGAACCGGAACGGGATATTGCCATCGCATTGGATGCGGCCGCCAGTGAATGGAAAACCCCCGATGGCTACTGCCAGCCTAAAACCGGACGAAAATACCAGACGGATGAACTGATCGAATATTATGAAACATTGGTTAAAAAATACCCCATTATCTCCTTGGAGGATCCCTTGGGCGACGATGACTTTAAAGGATTTGCAGAGGTGCGAAAAAGGACGGGCATTCAGATTGTAGGGGATGACTTATTTGTGACCAACAGTAACCGACTTCAGCAAGGCATTGCTCTCAACAGCGGAAACGCCATATTGATTAAACTTAATCAAATCGGAACCTTAAGCGAAACGCTGGAAACCATACGAATGGCAAAGAATAACGGATTTAAAACCATCATTTCCCATCGAAGCGGCGAGACCGCCGATGCGTTTATTGCCGATCTCGCGGTTGCAGTGAATGCAGGACAGATCAAAACCGGCGCACCCGCCCGAAGCGAGCGAGTTTGCAAATACAACCGATTGCTCGGCATCGAGGGCGTGATCGGCGTTCATAGTTATTATCCCGGCTATGCCACCTTTTTATAAAAAGAGGTGATTTCTATGAACATGAAAAAAGTAGGGATCATTGGATGCGGTTTTGTTGGCTCATCCATTGCCTTTGAACTAACCGGAAAGAATATTTTCTCAGAGATGGTTCTGCTGGATATTGATAAAAAAAGAGCCGAAGGAGAGGCAATGGATCTGAGCCATGGCCTTCCCTATTCCGGACCGATGCGAATCTATCCGGGTGAATACCGCGACCTTGCGGAATGTGGGATCATCATCATCGCCGCGGGAGCAAACCAAAAGCCGGGTGAAACAAGGCCGGAGCTTTTAGGGCGAAACCGCTCGATCATGAACAGCATAATAGAGCAACTAAAACGATACAATAAAGACTGCATCATCATCGTTGTTTCAAACCCTGTGGATGTGCTGACTAAAATGGTATTTGATGCCTCCGGATTTCCTCCGGAGCGGGTGATCGGTTCCGGAACGGTCTTGGATACCGCTCGCCTGAAATATTTGCTTGGAGAGCATTTTAAGGTAGACATCCGCAACGTCCATGCTTTCATCATCGGCGAACATGGCGACGAAGAATTTGCTGTCTGGAGTAGTGCCAATATATCAGGTATCGACTTAGATGATTTTTGCAAACTGCGAAGTAATTGTGATTTTGAACGGATGAAGCCCGACATTCAGGAAAAGGTAGTTAACAGCGCATACCGCATCATCGAAGGAAAGGGTGCCACCTATTACGGCATTGCAAAAGCAGTCGGCCGCATTGTCGAATGTATCGTCAAAGACCAGCATTCCGTTCTTCCGGTATCGGTTTTGGTCGACGGTCATTACGGCCTGCAAGGCATCTATATGAGCCTACCTGCTCTGATCGGCAAAAATGGCGTTGAAGAAATCCTTGATTTTGACCTCAACGAGGATGAAATGAATCATTTGGAAAATGCCGCAACGCATCTTAAAAATATGCAATAAAAAAATGGCTTGGAGTAATCCAAGCCATTTTATTTAACCGTTTAATGTTGCCATCGCCTGCTGAAGCTGGGGATCTTCATCAAAATTCAGTTCATAGAACCGATCCTCCTGATCCGCAGTCATGGTTACTTCAACATGGGGAGCAACTCCCTTGCCATCATAGTTTTCACCGTTGGGCGGGTAATAAAGGTTTGTAGATAAATAGAGCGCACTTTCATCTCCCAAGGGGATAACCTCTTGAGCCATACCTTTACCATAGGTCAGGGTGCCAATCAGTGTACCATACTCAAAATCCCGAATTGCCGCCGCAAAAAGCTCGCCGCCGCTATAGGTTCCACCGTTGATCAAAACAACGATCTTAGCGTCCAAGCAGGATTCCTCGGATGAATAAGTGTTTTCCTTTCCGTTCTTATCCCGCGTTGTGCAAAGCGTTCCCTCAGGCAAAATATAATCCAAGATTTCCGTTACAGCCGTAAGGGATCCGCCGGTATTGTTGCGTACATCAAAAATAAATTTATCAACACCTTTGGATTTATAGTCATCCATGATTTTAATAAAATCCGCGGCGGTGTTTGTATCAAATTCACTGATCGCAACATAGGCCGTATTATTGACCATCAAGCGGTTGGTAACGGTTGCTTCGGTATAATCCTGAACTGTTACCGTTGCAAGAACGGTCGATTCTCCGCGCAAGAGGGTCAGTTTGATCTCTGTCCCCACTGCGGCTTTCAAGCGATTTGCAGCATCGGTATAACTCATAGATGAAACATCAACGCCATCTATCTTACTGATCATATCCCCCGCTTCCAATCCTGCCTTTTTCGCAGGGGAACCGGCGCGAACGCGAGTCACCTTCAAAAGCCCGGTAGATGCAACATATTTAACATTTACACCAATCCCGGTAGATTTTCCTTCCAAACCCTTTTTATAATCCAGATAACTAGACTTATCCAGATAGACGCCATAACGGTCGATTCCTTCGATATAGCCGCTGAGAAGGGTATCCATTGCGGCATCCTCATCATATTCGCCCACATAACGATTGTTTACAACCTGATAAACACGGGATAGTTTTTCAAACATCTCGCTCTTGCCGGTGGTGCGCTCAACCATATGAGCCATATACATATAGGTGGCAATGCAGGCAACCAGAACAGCCGCGACAATAAAGAATATGACTGTTCCGAGTTCTATTTTCTTTCTCATAAATTCACCACCTTGTTATGAATATCTAAACTTAATATTGCTGAAATACGAAATCGGATTCATATAAGTGCCGTTTTCGATAATCTCGAAATGCAGATGGGGTCCGGTGGAATAACCGGTAGAACCAACATAAGCAATAACATCGCCCCTGGATACCGTCTGCCCCACGCGCACCTTCAAGCTGCTGGCATGACCGTAGAGAGTGCTGAATCCACCACCATGGTCAATAACAACATAGTTGCCGTAGCCTTTGTTGTATCCCGCCTTTAAAACTTTACCGCTATTGGCCGCAAGAATGGGCTTTTTATTAACGTTACTTCCGGAAATATCAATGCCGGTATGGAGCTTATAAACACCGGTAACCGGGTGAGTACGATAACCAAATTTGCTTGTAATAGTATAATAACCATTCAACGGCCATAAAAACTGCCCGCCGACAAATTCTTCTTCGCCGTTTTGAGCAAGTTCCTTGCGAATTTCGGCCTGCAGTTCCTCTTCAGCCCGCTCGGCGGCCTGAATGGCTTTAATATTCTCTTGAGATTTTTCATTAAAGATCTCAATCAAATCATCGCTTTGTTGTTGCTTTTTTTCCAAAGAGGATACATTGTTTTCAAGGGCATCCAGCGCCTTTTGTTGCTCATCCTTCTTTTGTTCAATCGCTTTGGTTTCGGATTCAATTGTTTCTTTTGTTTCTTTCAGGCGGTCAATAACCTCTTTATCGTATGCCGCCATTTGCTTGACCATCTCCACGCGGGAAACAAAATCATGAATAGAGGTGGAACTAAGAATAATATTCAGATAGGAGGTGTCTCCCAGTTCATACATTGCGCGGATTCGCTGCTTGGCCAAATCGGTATTATCATCCAACTCACCTTCAGCATCATCCAGCTTTTTTTGGCTGGCATCCAGTTCATCGGCAAGACCACTCACAACGTCTCCCAACAAACCTGCTTCTTTATTCAGATCATTGATCTGCTCATCAAGCAGTTCTTTTTGCTCCATTGCCGCATCTTTTTTATCCCTCAAAGATGCAAGCTCTTTTTCCAAACGTTCTCGCTTGGCGATGATATCATCCAATTCATTCTGCAATGAGGATACGCTGGAGCCGGCCTCAGCTGTCAATCCATAAAAAACGGTTGTGAACATACCGAGAACCATCAAAACAATTATTGCCAGCGCTAATATGGAACGCCATCTCTTCATATTTTCACCTATACCTTTAAATACTTATTGATGGAGAACGCACTCCCAAACAGCCCAACAAACAAGCCAATTCCGCAGAAATAGACCAGAATCATCGGGCAAAGCTCAGCAAAGGGCACAGTATCGATAAAATTAAGATTCTCAACCAACGGCTGCAGTAGATAAACATATACCACCCATTGCAAAGCAAAGGAAATTGCTGCAGCGCAAAGGCCAATGATGATACCTTCCAAAATAAAAGGGGTGCGGATAAATCCGTTGGTTGCACCAACATATTTCATAATATTGATCTCATGGCGCCGGCTATACATCGCAAGCTTAATGGTATTAGAAACAATAAACCAAGAAACAAGCGCCAAAATAAGCATAATCCAGAAGCTGAGAATATCAAGAACACGCTTAAGGGAAAGCAACATATTGACAACATCTTGGGAATCAGAGATATTTGCCACGCCATCGATTGCAGAAACGCGAGCGGAAATACTCTCAAATTCCTCTAAATGCTTTTCGTCCACACGAATGCGATATTCATTTCGCAATGGGTTTTCATCGCCATAAAACCAGGAAAGATACTCCCCATCCTCGCCAAAGCGTTTTTGGTATTCTTCCAGCGCCTCATCTTTGGCAACAAATTCAACATCCGTGATATAATCACTTACCGCGAAGATTTCATCCTTAAGGGTTTGAAGATTCTCTTCCGGCACCTCATCATCGATATAAGCAACAATTTCGTTTTTCTCGCCCAAATTATCCATAAATGCTGTAATATTACCCGAGCAAAGATGAGCCGAACCAATAATCAACATACAAGCGATCAAAACGAAAATAGAAGCAAAGGTCATTAAATAATTTTTTCTTATGCTTTTAAAAGCAGTTTGCAAAAAATACATACTTCACCCCTCACTCCTGATCGGCGTAATATCCACCAACCTGATCGCTGGTAACACGCCCTTTTTCAATATGAATAACGCGCTTATTAAACTCATTGACCAAGGTATTATCGTGGGTAACAACAATAACCGTTGTACCGTTTTGGTTGATCTGGTTCAAAAGCTCCATGATCTCCCGCGCCATCTCAGGATCGACATTACCGGTAGGCTCATCGGCAATAATCAGATGCGGGTTATTGACCAACGCTCTTGCCATGGCAACGCGCTGTTGCTCACCGCCGGAAAGCTCAGGCGGGTAGTTTTTAGCCTTATGCCCCAATCCGACAACGCCCAAAACATAAGGAACTCTGCGCCGAATCGTGCGGGGCGAACACCCCACAGCACGCATCGCGAAGGCAACGTTATCAAATACAGTCATGGTATCGATCAAGCGAAAATCCTGGAAGACCACGCCCATACTTCTCCGAAGCATCGGCACCTTGGAATTACGCATCTTCTTGATATTATAATCCCCAACCAAAACAGTCCCGCCGGTGGGAACCTCTTCGTGCATCAGAAGCTTTATGACGGTACTTTTGCCGGCACCGCTTGCGCCAATGATAAAAACAAATTCACCATCTTGAATCTCAAAGGTTACACCATTGAGTGCATTGGTACCGTTGGGATAACTTTTATATACATCATTAAAAGAAATCATCGGAACTCCCTAATTAAAATTTAGTAGGATTTGCAGTCAGATACTTTTTAACCATCAATGCCACCTTAAAGACGATTGCATGATCAAAACGTCTCAGATCCAAGCCGGTAAGCTTGCGAATCTTCTCAAGGCGATACACCAAGGTATTGCGGTGAACAAATAACTTTCTGGATGTTTCGGAAACATTCAGGTTATTTTCAAAAAATTTCTGGATGGTAAAGAGCGTTTCATAATCCAGCGATTCAATGGAGCCCTTCTTAAATACTTCCGAAAGGAACATCTCGCAAAGAGTTGTGGGCAGTTGATAAATCAAGCGGCCGATCCCCAGATTATCATAGGTCATAATGAACTTCTCGGTATCAAATACCTTACCAACTTCCATGGCGATCTGCGCCTCATTGAAGGAACGGGGCAAATCGCGAATGTTATCAACAATGGTGCCGATACCGATATAGGATTTAATATAAAGCTCACTGCTGACAATATCAATGATGCTCTTGGCCAATTTTTCAAGATCTTTATTATCGTTGAAATTTTTAACTTCCTTGACCAAAACCAAATCGGTCTCATTGATATTGATAATGAAATCCTTCTGACGATCCGGGAAGAGACCGTGCAGAATATCATAGGCGGAAACATCGCTCTTATCGGAAAGGCGGATCAAAATAACAACACGATAGGCCTCCACCTCAAAACGCAGTTCCTTTGCCTTAATAAAAATATCTCCCGGAAGAATGTTATCCAGAATAACGTTCTTGACAAAATTATTTTTATCAAATTTTTCATCATAATATTGCTTTATATTTGTCAGGGTAATTGTAATCAGGTTGATGTAGCGTTCCGCCAACTCATCTGTACCTTCAACAAAGGCAACAAACTCAAGGCCGGAGCGGGAATTTAAAGGCTTATAGGTATAACCGTCCTCAACAACGCTCTCCATTGTTGCAGAAATCGAAGAAATGACATTTTCATGAACTTCTCCAATTTTAATCAGATCACTGCACGAGATGACGGTCCCGTTTTCATCAATTACACCAACGGTGCGATCAATGCTATCCTTTAACTGATATACAACGCTCTGAAAAAACCGATTGGACATATGCTAAAATCCTCCTATACATTTTGACTACAAATCTACTTTATATTTTACTACATATCCATATCTTTTTCAACAGTTTTTTATAAAAAACTTTGTTAATCTTGCACAACAGCGTTAAAAATAACGCATACCTTGCCAATTTTATTGGTGAAAGAGGCAACTTACATCCATATTTTAGCAAAAAAACCATTGTTATAATCAATAAAAAAAGCTCCCGCATAAGCGGGAGCTTTAAAATAAAACTTAGTTAACCAGGGTACGCTCGGTTTCTGCATCAAAGAGATGGCAGTATTCAAGATCCAGAGCGGCCTTGATAACATCATCTGCAGAAGCAGTGGACTTGGGAGATACACGAGCGGTAAATCTGTTGCCTTCGGTCTCCAGATAGAGATAGGTTTCAGAACCCATCAACTCGGCAACTTCAACATTGCAGTTGATGACATAGTCGGGAATCTTAGCAAGCCATTCTTCTTCATCATGAACATGCTCAGGACGAATACCCATGATAACAGTTTGACCGGCCTTTTCCTTAACATCATCGTTGATCTTGGTGGCAGGCAGTTTCAAAGAGTTGCCGGCGAACTCAACATAATAGTCGCCACCCTTTTCAACCAAGCCAACCTTAACAAAGTTCATCTGGGGAGAACCAATGAAGCCGGCAACGAACACATTGCAGGGATACAGATACAGATTCTGAGGAGTATCAACCTGCTGAATCAGACCGTCTTTCATAACAACGATGCGAGTTGCCATGGTCATAGCTTCGGTCTGGTCATGGGTAACATAGATGAAGGTAGTCTTCAGATTATGGTGAATTTTGGAAAGCTCGGTTCTCATCTGAGCACGCAGCTTAGCATCCAAGTTGGAAAGAGGCTCATCAAGCAGGAAGACCTTAGGCTCACGAACGATCGCACGACCCAAAGCAACACGCTGACGCTGACCACCGGACAAAGCCTTGGGCTTTCTATCCAACAGATGACCGATGTCCAAGATCTTAGCAGCTTCTTCTACTCTTCTCTTGATCTCTTCCTTGGGGGTCTTTCTAAGCTTCAGACCAAAAGCCATATTGTCGAAACAGGTCATATGGGGATACAGCGCATAGTTCTGGAAAACCATCGCGATATCTCTATCCTTAGGAGCAACGTCATTGACCAGCTTATCGCCAATGAACAGTTCGCCTTCGGTGATCTCTTCCAGACCGGCGATCATTCTCAGGGTTGTGGACTTACCGCAACCGGAAGGACCAACCAGAACCAGGAATTCCTTATCCTCGATTTCCAGGTTGAAATCGGAAACCGCAACGACACCACCGGGGTATCTTTTGTAAATGCCTTTAAGTGACAAACTTGCCATGATGTTTAACCTCCTGAATATATCATTTGTCATATGATACTATACCACAATATAACAAAAAATGAAATGCTTTTTTTAAACAAATTTAATGTTTACAATTTAGTGATAGTGCACAAACACGGGGGTTTTGCATTAAAATCACGTTCTTTTTTAGCAGTTATAACCATAAAATTATCAATTCACCGATTCCAAAAGTGCGATCTCCTCGTCGGTGAGATATCGGCACTCCCCTACGCTCAACGAATCATCTAAATATAAACCGTGAATAGACCGCCGATGCAACGCCAAAACCTCATTTCCAATCGCAAAAAACATCTTTTTGATTTGATGAAACTTGCCTTCCGAAATTTTGATCAAACCTATCCGATCCCCAATCGACCGATAATAGGCGGGCTTGCAGAGCGTGCCATCTCGTAAATTTAATCCTTGCTCCAACTTCGCAATATCCTCTTGAGAAACCCCTTCTCTTGAGGTGACCATATATTCTTTAAATACATCATTCTTGGGAGCCAGCAACTTGTGTGCAAGGGTGCCGTTATTGGTTAGTAAAACAAAACCGGTTGTATCCTTATCCAACCTACCGCAGACGAAAAGATCTTTCTTGCGATACTCCGCAGGCAACAGATCAAAAACGGTCTTGCTGCTCCGGTCGCTGTTTGCGCAAACATACCCGGCGGGCTTATTCAGCATAATATAGAAATGGCGCTGATATGCAATCGGTTTCCCATCTAAAAATACCACGCTCTCCCCTACCTGAACACTGCCCGATTTAGCAACAATATCATCCAAGCAAACACGTCCGGAGGAGATCGCCTTCTTAGCCTCTGTCCTTGTTATATTTAATGTGTCACATAAATATTTATCTAAACGCATAATCCTCTTAAAAAGCTGCGCCAATATGGCGCAGCTTTTATTCCTTTATAAATCCATGGGTAAATCCATCCAACGCTGTGGATGAAATATCTCCGCCGATCACTTTATTATTATAAATCAATAAATTAGCGATCACATCTTCTTGGGTATCGGGATAATTTTTAACCCGATAGGTATACTTCTTTGCTCTGCTCCCCTTATATTTTGAAAGATCAAAGCCGCTGATCTTTTGATAATTATTATAGGTTTCATAGTTTTCATCAAAATCAGACGGAATGATAACCTCTTCAATCAAAGTGGGCTGTTCCTCCACCTCATACCCAAAGGAACGAAGAAACTCCACCTGTTGCTCCGTTGTTTTTGCAACCGTATCAATGGAATTTTTCAAAACATCCGTTGAATCCTTCGGCGTAAAAACCGCCATCGCACCGATCGACAGGCATATCACCGCGCAAAATCCCCAAAGCAGATTGCGGTTCAATTTAACAGACCATATAAACATATAATCAGCCCTCTTCCGAATTGAATTACAATAATTTATATGGTCTGTATGTATTAATTATTCAGCTTTTTCAGCAATAACCTTTTGCATGATGTTGGCCGGCGCCTCGCGATACTCCAAGAAATCAAATTGGAAGGAAGCGCGTGCATGGGTCATGCTCCGCAGATCCATTGCGTAAGAATTCATCTCACTCATCGGAACAATGGCCGTTACCACCTTATAACCTCTGGTTTCGGCAGCATCCATCGAAAGAATCTGGCCTCGACGCTTATTGATATCACCGATAATATCGCCCATCAAAGCGTCGGATACAATAACCGATAAAGTTCCTACAGGCTCCAGCAAAACAGGGTTTGCAGCCTTCATACCTTCCTTAAAGGCGATGGACGCAGCAGTCTTAAACGCCATTTCAGAAGAATCAACGGGATGATAAGAACCGTCCAAAAGGGTTGCCTTTAAGCCGGTTACGGGATAACCCGCCAAAACACCCTTTGTAATAGATTCACGCAACCCCTTCTCAACAGCGGGGAAATAGTTCTTTGGAACAGCGCCGCCAAAAACGGTTTCTGCAAACTCAAATTCACCCTCAAAGAGCGGCTCAAATTCAATCCAAACGTGCCCATATTGGCCATGACCGCCGGATTGTTTTTTATGTTTACCCTCAACCTTAACCTTCTTACGGATCGCCTCGCGATAAGGCACCTTAACTTCGCCGAGGTCAACATTAACACCAAACTTGGAAGCAAGCTTGGAAACAACGACATCCAGCTGGAGATCACCAAAACCGCTCAAAACCATCTGCTTGGTCTCAGGATCCACCTTTAACTTAAGGGTGGGATCTTCCTCGATCATGCGGTTAATACCCTGAGCAATTTTTTCCTCATCACCCTTGGCTTTGGAAATAACCGCCTTGCTATAATTTGCCTTGGGAAATGCGATCGGCTGGAATGTTACTGCACAATCCTTATCGCAAAGTGCCTGCGATGTGCCGGTAACGGAAAGTTTGGTAAAGACGCCGATATCGCCTGCTTGCAGTTCATTTACTTCCTTCTGTTTTTTACCGAAGGGAACATAAACATGAGCGATCTTTTCCTGCTCATCCAAAGTAGTATTGAGATAGGTATTATCCTTTTTGACCGTACCGGAGTAAACCTTAAAGAAAGACATTTTCCCAACAAAAGGATCCGCTACCGTCTTGAAAACACGCATCACAACCGGTCCTGCAGGATCGCAAGGAAGTTCCATAGGCTCATCGCCCTTCAATACTTCAACCGCTCCTTTATCCAGAGGATTGGGGAAATAATGAACAACCGATTCCAAAAGCTGATAAATACCGCGCTTTTCGGTGGGAACACCGCAGAAGATGGGATAGATAATTTTATCGGCGATTGCCTTCTTCAGGCCTTCAGCCAACTCTTCATGGGTGAACTCTTCCCCTTCAAAGAATTTATCCATCAACGCATCGTCCGTTTCGGCAATCGCTTCCAAAGCCTCATTATAATAGTTATTTACCTTATCCTGCATATTGGCAGGAATGGGAACAATACCT
Organism: Eubacteriales bacterium; assembly: GCA_045596965.1. Lineage (GTDB taxonomy): Bacteria > Bacillota > Clostridia > Oscillospirales > QAKW01 > QAKW01. The sequence continues at coordinate 11,017 of JAZODI010000039.1, forward strand.
TCGCCGAAGCGATAACCTTCATTGCTGATGATATTGACCGTACCGACCATTTTATTATTCTCAATGATCGGAAGAGTGATGGGCATAATATGGTGGCTGCCGAATTTACCGTGCAACTGCTCAACAATACTATAGAAATCTGCATTTTCATCATCCAGGCCGGTGATAAAGAATGCACGAGGAAGCTTATGCGCCTCCGTTTTCTGCCAGGCCTTCTCGGTACCAACCGAAACGGTAGTCTTGGCAGAAAGTACAATCAAAGCAAGATCCGCAACTTCAAGGCCTGAGATCTGATCACCTTCATAATCATAATTGCCCGGAACATCAATGATGTTGATCTTGGTATCATTATAATCAAAAGAGGCCATCGATAAGGAAATCGAAAATTTCCGCTTGATCTCTTCTGCATCAAAATCCAAAACAGTATTTCCCTGCTCAATATTTCCCAGACGCTCGGTTGCTTTTGCAAAGAAAAGCATTGCTTCGGCCAGGGTGGTCTTACCATTCCCTTTATGCCCGATCAAACAAATGTTACGAATATTTTTTGCAGGTGTACTCATGAAATGTTCTCCTTTCGCGGTTTCGTTTAAACCGTTAAAATAATTATGAAAACATTATATAATATCACCAAAGAAAATGCAAGCGTTTAATGAATTATTTGCAAAAAGTACAAACAAGCCACACCGGAACCAGCCAAATAAACTGAAAAGCCATAATTTGAAGCGCAGTATTGGGGGCATATCCGGCAAGAGCAATAAAGAACATCAGCCCAATCGACAGGATCGGATATAGAACGCGAATAATGGTATTGATCTTTAAAGCAGAGAGCAGTTTGCTGGAACCATAAAGACAAGCCAACAAACCCTTTAAGCCGGAAATGGAAGCAATAAGATCAGGCGATTTTTCCTTACGCTTTAAAAACTCTTTGCATTTCGCACCGGTTTTTGTCGATATCAAGCGAAAGAGATCCGACTGCGTTGCAGGATATAGTTTCCGAAGTACTGCATTATTAAACAAAAAGTCATTTGAAACAATACCGATCCCAACACACTCATCTTCGGCCAAAGAAACGGTATCCCTTGCATGCTTGTTTTGTTCAAAGCTTGCAATAAAAATTCCTGCCGCCGATTTATGATAGGATACATAAACAGGATAACGGGAATCTTTCAATTTCAGATCCAACAAGGCGGCCGGTACCTCAATGTTAAACTGATCCATCAACGCACGATTTCCAACTAAAAACATCTTGCTATGGATCAAGCAAGAATAGCCCATCCCCTCATGATAATAGATATCGTCCACACGCGGAAGAGACACTGTTTTTTCATCAATCATTTTGAGAAAAAGGGGCTTTAGAGGAGTTCCAACATGATTAAAGAGCGCGGCAATATAGGTAATCAGATCATCGATCTGAAGTTGGCCGATTGCTTTAACCCCCTGCAAAAGAACCGTGTCGTTATCCAGCAAGTCTTCCTCAGAGATGACCAGCAAATCGCTGTCTTCCAATTCTTTGGCAGAATCCGCCGAGGTCAGCACACCACCTTTTTTACGTATCTTTCTTCCGTTTTTAACGATAGAAAGAGCATAATAATAGCGGGAAAAGAACGGAACGGATAGGGATAATGATGCGGCCGGAAAAAGGATGGCCGCCCCCCAGCCTGAAAGTTGGGAAACAGCAATCGTTGCACCAATAATCAGAATGAGAGTAAAAAAGAAATAACGGTACAACTTACGGTCCCATGTAAAATCGCAGTAACTATGATCAATATAGCCGGAAACAAGCTTTGTTGGATGGGCATACATGATTTCTCCGCCCTCCCCTGTTTCCAAAATCAAATCATTGTTGGTTTCACAGGATGGTGGGACCGAAACGGTCAACTTATCGCTTTTGATCGATATAAGCTTAAAGTTTCGTTTGATATTCGATGCTATATTCTTTTTAGCTAAGACATTAAAATACAGTCCGATCGCAAGAAACGGCTCAAAGTTTAAAGAATAAGGCAGAAACTCCGGACGAATCAATTCAACCAGCCGAACAACGACTAAAGAAACCGCCAGCAAAGCAAGAAGAGTATCCGTATCCGCTCTGGCACGTAATAAATGTGAAAGTCCCTGCGTAAAAATTCCAAAAGATACAACAATGCAGGTGACAGAAACCGCCAAATTTGCAATATCAAACAGAATACTATCCGTTCTTCCCGCAAACAAGACAGGATAAAACTCCGCAACAAACAAATAGATCGAAACAAGGCTCAGCAAAAATAAGAATAAAGCCTTAACCGCCATTTTCCCAACAATATTTTTTAGATCACGATAAATCTCATCCCGTTCGTCTTCGCTTTCAAAATCGGTAATATCCTCGGGAGGATCATCATAAAGATACGATTTCTCGGTATATTCCTCATCCGCTTCATTTTCATCCTCTTCTTGATCTAAGAACCGGCGAAGAGCCGATTTTTCTCCCTTTGGCGTCGGAATATTCCGATCATGCTTGATTTGATCAAAAAGATCTCCATCCACAGGATTATCCTCTTTGATCAATTTGGATGTATCCCGCCCGTTTATCAATTTTTGAGATTCATCAACGATATTCGTTTCCTTCTGAATCGCATTGATTTTTTCCATGATCTCATCGAATTCGGACCATTGATCTTTTGAAGACACACTCTCACCCCCAAAATGTAACAATTACCGTTGCTTGGCAATTTCCTGCATAATGACCGATGCAGCCACCGAAGCATTCAGGCAGGAAACCCGCCCCTTCATCGGGATTCGAACAAAAAAATCACATTTTTCGCGTAACAGACGGGAAATTCCCGATTCTTCACTCCCAACAATTAAAGCAACGCCGCCGGAATAATCCTGCTCATAATAAACATTTTCTCCGGCCATATCGCAACCATAGACCCAAATATTTTTATCTCTCAATTCTTCCACTGCCTGAACAAGGTTTGGTACTCTTGCAACAGGAACATGATGGATTGCTCCGCCGCTTGCTTTTGCCACAGAAGGGGTCAAACCAACGGCACGTCGCTTGGAAATAACAACACCATGGGCTCCGAAGGCATCAGCAGAACGAAGGATCGCTCCAAGATTATGGGGATCTACAATTTCATCCGCAACAATCACAAACGGTCTCTCCCCTTTTTTCTCGGCAACCGCTAAAATTTCATCCAAAGTTACATACTCTTTTTGAGCGGCATAAGCTAAAACGCCTTGATGGTTTACATTCGGCGCCTTACGGTTAATTGCCGCCGCATCGGTATGAACGATGGGAACACCTTTTTCTTTGCAGAGAGCGACAATTTTTTTAAAACCACCGCCCTTAATATCCCCGGATAAATAGACCCGCTCTACCGTTGCACCTGATAATAAGAGTTCGGTTACATTATTTCTTCCAAATACAAATTCCTGCATGTTTTTTTCATCAAAACCCATCATTTTCACCTCATATAATATTCCAAACTACATTATACAACATATTATAAAAAAATACCACCGAATCTATAAAATTTCGATGGTATTTTTTATTAATAAAACAGATCAATGATAAATGCAGCCAAGGCGGGAAATAATGCAATTAAAACAGCTGCAAGCAGATTTCCTCCAATGAATACGAGTGGGACAAATGCGGCAACAAACCCGATGCCAAGCATAATCCAATCCGTCTTTTCCATCCCGCGATAGGATAATGCACGAATAAGCAAATAGAAGGAAAAGAAAAACAAAGCCATGCACAAAGAAGAGAGTGCTATATCTACGCCGATAAGGACAGACGCCAACGAAGCTGTGCCGCACAACAGGCCAAACAGCAGGCTTTTCTTTGTCTGGTTACAGTTACGAACTGTTTCGACCAAAGAGTAACAAAAGCAAACAACTGCCGGTTGCAACAAAACCAGCGGAAAAGCGATTTTTGGAAGATCATTTTTATTCAAAAATCCCCAAAATACGCTCAAAATCAAGGCGAGAGATACAATTCCAAGGAAATATAGGCTACGCGTCAAACCGCAGAACATACATTTAACCTGATAAATAATCTTCTGCGGAGAAACCTCGCGGTCTAAAACAAGTTTCGCTTGCTCTTTGGCGATAGATGAACTATCACTATAAACGACAGGATCTTGAATCTTATTCGAGGGCAGAGAATAAACTGCGCGGTCAGGTGCTTCCAAAGAAATGCCATCCATATCGTAAGAGGTGGCGATATAGGAACCTAAAATCTCAGAATGAGCGTTGAGGAGATGAACCCGCATTCCCGTTCGCCGCAACCGATGAATCATCCCTGCAGCCTCCTCATCCTTAGCAACATCAAAAATCAACAGAGATGATAATTTCATCTTTCCCGAAAGAGAATCATAGTCTAATTGGCTTGGAATGAAATGAAGGACATCGGTTGCAAGTGCCAAGACCATCTTCCCGTGCCGTTCAAATTCCAAAATCTGATCGGAAATATCTTTCTCAAATTCTCCGATCAGTTTCTCCATACCTTTCCAATAGCCAACCGCGGCAACAACATTTTGCCCGTTATCCGTAAACAACGAAAAGGCATTTCCATTATACATCCCCCTGCGAAAACAAGGAAGAGATTGATTAATTTTTTCAAAGGATAAATGGCTCTTGGCCATGGCTTTATCCAAACCCATAAATGTTTGACCGTCACCGACACACGCAGCAAAATAAGAAATTGTGGTTTGTTCATCACCATAAAAGTCAAGGGTTTTCAAAAAAGAAACGTGCTTGTCCACCAAGGATGACGATTCAAAATAAATATCCTTCTGCTTATTCATTCCATCAAAGGCTTCAATATTTCGTACAAACGCACCGCCATGACGAAGTTTTTCTGCCACACGATAATAATTCCATTCTGTAAGTGTCGAAACAGGATCCAGATAAAATAATGTTAAGAGTATCCCTAAAACGAAGATTGCTTCTACCCATAAACCTGTAACGATTCCTGCAATTAAAGCAAATAAAACGCTGATTACTGCAAAAAGTATCGAAACAATACGACCGATATTGCTTTGACGATTAAAGATAAATGATCTTTGATCTTGCTTATTTCTACCCCCTGTTTTGTTAATATAACAGTCGCTTCCCAAAGCAGTAACGATCGCTTTTCCCTTCCCGGAAGAAATAAAGCCGCCTTTCCAAAGCATATTTTTTTGTTGTTCCGGCGAGAGATTCTCTTCCATCAACGGCAAATCTGTCTTCTCAGATGAAATCGTTTTTCCAAAAACGATTTTCTCGTCCGCAAATAACAGGTTGGAATGAATGACTCTGGCATCCGCATGGAGCATAGTGCCTTGCTCCAAAAGTAAAATATCACCAAGTCTCAAATCTTCCACATCGATCATCAATGATTTACCCTCTCTTATGACCGAAACCTTATGGGAGTATTTCTCGATCCTCCGAAGAAACTTTTCTTTCTCAAAAAATAAAAAAGCACTTTCAACATAAAATATTAAAAATGCCAAAACCAAAGTGCCGATAATATTGAAAAGCAAAAACCAATTCTGATTTAATGCCGAAAAAACAGCGGAAATCCCAAAACATATGAGCGATAACCAAAAGATAAACGTAAACCTCTTGAGAAATGTTTTATGAAACAAAATGATTTCTTTCCATTTTTTTCGGTCCTTCCCGATCTCTTTCTGTGTTTTTGATACCGAAAGTCCGTCTGCAAGGTCTGAATTCAGATGAGATTCAAGTTGATTTAAATCCATTTGATAGAGCTTCATAATGACTCCTATAATTCAAAAATTTATATTTTTATTATATCTTATCCAAAATAAAAAGTAAATAAAAATCCTTAATTTCGACATACTAATAACAGTTCAGAGAAAGGGATGATAGAATGAAAAACACAAAGACAATGATTGTTTCCATGATGGCCGGTGCAGCATTGGGTGCAACAGCAGGGATGCTCGTTATGGGAAGAAAGCCCAAGAAAACCATGACCAAGACCGCAGGTAGTGCCATTAAAGCTGTTGGAAACTTTGTCGAACACATGAACTTCTGAAAATAAAAAAGAGGCAACATTTGTTGCCTCTTTTTTATTAAACAAATTAACCAACAATACCGCTTCGTGCGATGGATTCGGTAAATTTCTTCTGCAAAATAATAAATGTTATCAGCAGCGGAGAAATATACAGAACAATGCCGGCACGCAGAATCGGATAAAGAGAGATGGGGTCTTCCGATGCGTAAACACCATCGGTACCGGACATCTTATTGAACATATCCGAAAGAACGCTCGGGAGCGAATCAACGTTGGGCAAGAACATCGGAACGGTATAGTAGTCGTTCCAGTACCACACGATACAGAATAAGAAAACGGTTGTAAATGCAGGAATCGCATTGGGAACCAAAATTCTAAGGAAGGTCTTCATAGAACCGCAACCGTCGATATAAGCTGCCTCCTCCAACTCCTTCGGGAAGCCTTGGAAGAACTGTCTGTAAATAAACACAAACAGACCGCTCTTTAAACCTGCACCAAAAAGGGCGGGCAAAATAAAGGACCAAAGGGAGTCAGTAAGATCCAGCGAAGGCTCGCTCAGAACACCAACCGCGTTTAAAGCAGTGGCGATATAAACCGGGTCGAACTGACGGAAATTCGTGTAGGTCGGAATCATGATGGTGGAAGGCGGAACGATAATGGTCAACAACACGAGCAGGAACAAAATACCCTTACCGCGAAACTTAAACCGCGCAAAGCCATAACCGGCCAACGCGCAAGTACATACCTGCAAAATGGTGGGCCAAAAGGCAATGTTAAAGGTGTTCCCAAGCGCTGTCGAGAAGTTCAACACCTGCCATGCTTTAGAAAAGTTCTCTAATGTAAAATGCTTCGGGATATAAATGATGGTCTTATCATACATATCCGCCTGAGTACGAAGCGACTGAGAAATACTAAAGATCAGAGGATACAAAATAATATAGGAAAGACCGATCAAGATCAGAGCGATCGCCAGATTGGCAATAAACTTACCAATGACATAGCCCCACATTCTTTTATCAGCTTTTTTACTGTTTGCACCAAACTGATGTTTAATTGCGTTAATAATCTTCATATTTTGCTTCCTCCTTTCTTAGTTATCTTTGCCGACAATCAGTCGATAGACACCAAAAATGATACCGATCAGTGCCAAAATCACCAGGAAGAAAATCCAGGATGCAGCCGCAGCGCCACCGAAATTGAAGATCTTATTAATCAAAGAATCAATTTCCTTTAAAACGCGGTTATCTGTATCATTATAGGAGTCAACAATGGTAAATACGATGTTAACCAAAATGATCGGAGCAACATTGGGGAAGGTAATCAACCAGAAGGTTTCCCAGGCAGTAGCACCTTCAACGTCACTTGCCTCATAAAGAGAGGGCGAGATACTTTGAAGAGCAGCCAAGAACAACAGAATCTGGATACCGGAATCCCATACAACGCTGAAGATACGATCCGCAATATCGGTCATATACTTGGTAAGAGAATCATTCAAGCCCAAGGTAGTGAGGAACTCACTCGCATTGGCGACCTCAAACATAACACCGTTATTAACGGTACCTTCCATTACCTGATTTGCGTCGCCGGTAGAGTTAAAGGTTGTCATAACAACACCGGTAGTAACAATAACGGGAAGGAAGAAGATGCCACGAACCAAGCCACGACCAACGAACTTGCGGTTCAAAAGAACAGCAACAAACAAGCTAAAGATCGTAACAACCGGTACATCAACAGCCATATCTTCCAAGGTCTTAAGCAAAGCCTGCAGGAAGGTAGCGCCGCCGGCCAAAATTTCGAAATAGTTTTCAAGACCAATAAAGTCGCAACGATAACCTTCGAAAACAGCAACCTTTGAGAAGGAGAACTGCAAAGACTGGAAGCAAGGAATTGCAAAGAAGAGCAGGAAACCGATAAACCAAGGAAGAACGAACATGAAGCCGGCAAAAGCCTGACGGGACTCATAGGAAATCAATTGTCTTCCGCCTTTAGACTTCTTCTTTTTCTCCTTGACCGGCTTAGCTACAGGAGCAATCTCTTCAACAGCCGCAACCGGTTCAACAACTTCATTTTCTTCTGCAACAGCCTCTTCATTGATCGCAGCAGGCTCCTCAGCGATCTCTTCAATCACAGTGGACTCTTCCAAAACTTCTGCAGTTGCTTCTTCAACAACATCAGCAACAGGAGCCTCTTCTGTTACAGTCTCGGCAGCAGATGCCTCTTCGGCTGCAGCTGCCGCAGCCTTTTCAGCTTCGATTTTAGCAGCCTTTGCCGCTTTTGCCGCGCGAAGAGCTTCAATTTGCTCGGGGGTCATCTTAGAAAGACGCTCCATTGCAATCTCTTTCGCACGCTGGGGATTTTGCTTGCTCAATGTAGCTGCAAATTCCTTTTTATCGATCGCCGGAACCGCAGCTGCTTCAACCTCTACTGTTTCAGGAGCTTCATTCATTTCGACTTGAGCTTCCAAAGCGTTATTTAATTCTTTTTTGCTCATGCGTTAGCACCCCCTACAACAGTAAAATCTTTTGCAGCAATCTTAACACCGCCAACAACCGCTTCGGCATCACCATAGTTGGTATAAACCTTTGCGCCGTTGCTGAAGGTGGTAACCTTTACATCATCAGAAATGATCTCATAATTTGTGATGGTGCTATCCTCAACAGCGTCATAGACCACCTTTAACCGCTTATAATTTGCAACCATGGTATCATAATGATCATCCAAATTGCAGGCATACAAAGCAGTATAATCCGTATCACGGAAAGAAGTGGAAGGTGCATCCATCAACTTGTAGTAAAGGCTCATGCCGGTTTCTGCCAGGCGGAGAATCAACTCATCCTGCTCAGAATCCAGGTTGAACGGACTACTTGCAAGGTTGGTATAACCACGGAATACAATCTGATAGAAAGGAACTTCGGCGGAAGCCAGCATGCTGCGGCTATTTGTAACAGGAGCATTCACAACATTATCAACATAAGGAGTAGCGTATGCGTTACCGCCACCGGTGCTAACAATGCCCTTCTCCCCTGCAGCTTCCATAGCCATCTGATATACCTTGGTCATATTTGCGGCAGATTCATCGCGGGTGCTCTCATCATGCATGTTATATGCACAATACAAAGTCTCACCGATGGATTCAAAAGAGAAATTATAAACATTACGCTTTGCCGCATTCTCAAGGAAGGTCGCGGTAAGTTCATCCGCATGACCGGGATGGATCAACTGGTTCAAAACAATACCGCCGTTTCTGGTACCCTGAGCGGAAATACGGGAGAAATAAATGCAAACGGGAGAAGAATCCAAACCGTAGGCAACATCACCGTATTTGCGGATATCAGAGTTTTGCTTATAGAAGTTTTGAAGTTCCAGATTGAACGCCAAAGAATAATTATCAATACTCTCGACCTTATCAATCAATTTGGTTAACTTCTTGTTACCACCCAAGAGAGAGCTTGCCTTGATGGAAGTATAGGTGGTCGTTTCAAGCGGTGTCCAACCGACATAATTCAAAAATACTTTATCAAGTCCATCCTCTTGCAGGCGATCAACCAACTCGATCATTTCATCATATGTTGTCAGTTCATCAGCGCCGGTATAAGGAATGCCCAAGAAATGCTTTTCTCTTTTGATGGCGCCATAAAGAGTAATACTCAGGTTATTGGAAGCAATATCCTTAACCTTGGTCATACCCTTTTCATTGATGAGATACTCACGGTATTTCTCAGCCATACCAATGTAGTTGGCATCGTCCCCATCCAAGAAATAGTAACGACCGATATAGTTTTCAGGGATATGATCGGAATAGTAGGAACCGGAACCGTCGGCACCGGTGATACTTTCACGTGTTTGAGTATCACGAACGTTTACGCAAGCATGGATGGCATTATAGCTGTTGTACAAACGGCTGGTATGGGCACGCAGCTCGCTGACAGCAGCGCCGCTTTCAACAATGGTGAAGAATGCTTCGCCGTTTTTAACAGAGCCAAAAACAGGAAGCCGAAGGGGCTCATTCCAGTTGGTGAAGTGATTATCGGTAGCAACCTCTGTGGGGTTCGGGGCATAGAACAAACCCTCGCCATTCATACCAAAAAGGAAGGAATTGCGCAGATTGCGGTTGTGCTCCAGCAAAGAGCCGGTACCGTCGGGCATAAAGGAGTAACCCGTATCGTTCAGACCGGCTGCACCGAACATAGGAAGCATCTGCACATACAGCACACGGTTATCCCCCATCTCGTTCAGCTTATCCAGCAGCAATTCAGCATGCAGATAATCCTCTTTAAGGGATAACTTCATGGGAATCGAAAAATTGGTGTTTGCACTCTTAAAGTAGTATGTAATGATCCAATCTTTACCTACCCGCTCGCTGATTACAGCAGCTTTATTAGAGTTGACAGTCTCAACAGCATAACTGCTGGTGATATACTTAACAATAATTTTTGCAGTCAGATCGCTTCTGCTATCAGACTGTGCGATCTTATCAGACTCCCAATCAATAGGAGTAGAATACCATACCGTATTGGTCTTTTTGTTCATAACACCGAAATCACCGGTATTATTATCAACATAAAGAGCCAGGTTGACATTTTCATCCGATAAGACATAGTTACCGGCCACATCAAGTTTTGCTGGAGCAGCCGATGTTGAAAATGTAATCGCAGTGACGCAAGAAAGGAGCATAGCGATTGTAAGAATAACAGAAATAACTTTTTTCATAATACTATACTCTCCTTTCTTAATAATACAACCTCATACGGCACTCCGTATACAAGGTTAAAATGAAAACATAAAGTTGCTGCATCAAAACAATAAAGAGGAATGCCAGGAAGAAGATGATCGCCATAGCAACCAAAGATGCAACCAAATTCAAAACTGTACCCCAGAAAGTATAGTTATGAATAACCATTGCGCCATAAATCATCAGGCAAACAAACCAGATCGTTGCGCAGGTACCGGCGATTGTTACGAAAACGTATTCGCTGGGTACCAAAGCATTGGAAAAGACAGTGCCGATGATATTATAAACGATCAAAGGAGTGAGGTTATAACAAGTCATAATGTATACATCTTTAATTCGGCCTTCACCGCTAAACAATGTACACAATGCCCAGTTACCAACAACAAATAACAATACCAAAAATCCGGAGGTAGCAATAACAACAAGGATGTTAAAATCCTCGACACGGGCAGTAGAATACATAAAACCGGTAGCAACTGCCTTAATGATTGCAGAAACGCAAAGAGCCAGCAACAAAAGCGTGGCATAGATGGTAGATCCATTCTTCTTATACTTTAAATCTTCAATCGTCTCGACGGGATGAAAAAGCATCAGAAACGGATTCTTTCTTCCTTCGAAAAAGCGTTTGTTCATCTTTTGGAAAAAGATAATGATATTACTCCATAAGTTCTGCATCGTCATCTACCTCACCTCCTTGCTTCTTATCCTTAATAGCTTTAATGATTTTCTTGCCGAAGAACTTCCAAATGAACGCCACAACAATTAGAACAACCAACGATGTCATGATCAGATCAAAGTAATCGGCAATAACCGCCTCGCGATAAAGAGTAAACGCACTTTCGTAGTTGCCTCTATCGTTTGCAATCTTAAAGTGGTTCAACGCATCCTCATAACGAGAATACTGATAGTAAACCTTCGCAATACCGATATGTGCCAACTCGCAGTTCGCATTGCTCTTCAAAACCTCTACCCAATATTCCTCTGCTTCATCATAGAGTCCCTTATCATAAAGAACAACAGCTTGATGCAGGGTTCTACCATATTGAGTCAGATCAAATACGGTAATGCAACCAAAGTGGTTATCCAAAACCAAGGTCTTCTTCCCCAGTTTTGCAAGGGCGACCGGCTTATTAAACAAGCCCTCCTGATCACCCTTGGTACCATAGACAAAGGTCATGTTTCCTTCGGCATCGTATTCAAAAACCTTGCGCAGGTTGGTGTCCAGCATGGTGATAAAACCATCATCGTCTACGGCGACATCCTTAAACACATTGTTTTGACCATGAGATGTACGCCGAACCAAATCGCCAAAGGTTTCTGAAAGGGTTGTGCTTACCTTTTTGGTACTCTTGGCATTCGGATCCAGGATGTTCTTACCCTGGAAATTCAGTTTCTTGAGCTGATTGGTATTATCCTGAACAGAACCGATAACGGAATAAACAAAACCGTAATCATCAACTACCAAATTAACAAACTCAGTAGGAATAAAGGTAACAAAGTTTTCGCTCGCAGAGTGACCCAGCAAAGAACGGTACATACGACGCCATGCCATGGTTACCATATCCATAACAGATAGTTCAACATCCGGTGCGCCGAAGAAACGCAGGAAGGTACCTTTCTCGTTAAATTCAATAATACCGTCCAAGGTACCGGAAGAAATAACATAGAGAGACTTATTCTTTGCAATAGCTAATTTAGAAGGCTTAAATTCGCCGGAAAAGATATCAGACTTGGGTGCACCAACGATCTGAACAATATTACCGCTCTTATCTTTATCCAATTTGATAACGTTGCTGTTACCGGTATCACAGATATAGATGTAGCCTTCTTTATCGACAGTAACACTCTCCGGCAGACGCATTTTATAGTCCTGCCCTTTATATTTCAAAGTTGAAAGTGTTTTAATAAGTTTGAAATCGGAATTCAGAATATGCAGATATGCATCATTATCTGTGCCCACGTAATCAATAACGTAGATTTCATTATCGGGGCTAACGTGCAGATCGATTGCATTTTCCAGCGAACTCAGACCCATATCCTGAGCGTAATAGACCTTCTCAGGGGCATAGCCGGAGGGAGTTTCTACCGGAGTTCCATAATAGTCGAAATTATAGGAATTAAAGGCAACATATGCCGAAGAAGGCATAGCCAATACCGATACCAACACAACTACAGCCATCAAGGCGGTGCCGATTTTGATCAATTTATTTCTCATATCATACACCTCCTATTAACCCTTAATACCCGCATGGGCCATGGTCTTAACTGTACTACTCTGCGCCAGAATAAAGAAGATAATCGGCGGGATCATCATCAATACAGACGCGGCATATGCCTCGCCGGCACGTGCCACACCACCTTCAGCCGTAATCTGGCTGAGCGCGGTGGGCAGAGTCTTCAAGGTCTCAGTATAAATATAGGTAGCCGCGGTTGCGTTCCAGTTACGCTGGAAGGAGAAGAT
>JAZODI010000040.1:0-13302 GCA_045596965.1 Eubacteriales bacterium
TCCTTGGTTTTATGATCCGCTTGGAGCATCGGTAACGTGCAATAATAGGGGACAACATCTTTCTTTTCTTTGGACGTCATAATAAATACCTCCGCTATTATGGTGAGGATTTATGAGTAGAAAATTCAAAGAAAAAATTGCCGATTAAAGCTTGGATGCCAGTTCCAAAGCTTCGTCGATATGGGCGCAAAAACGGTCAGCGCCGACGGTTTGATAGATGCCCGCTTTTTTCATTGCTTCCAGCGGTTGGGGATTAACATGGGAGAAGATCAGTTCAACCCCGTTGTTTTTGCATTTTTTGCAAAGGGTGTTTAGTGCATTCATGGCGGTTGCATCGATGGCGGGAACGGCACGCATGCGAAGGATCAGGCAACGGGTGTAGTCCTTAAACTGAATATCCAGAATCTTTTCGGCTGCGCCGAAAAATAAGGGGCCGGTAATCTCATAGACCCGAACATTTTGGGGGACAACCTTCAGATCAAGGCTATCGGCATCTTCTTCTGATTCGGCATATTTCCAACCGGTAACTGCTGTTTCTTCGCTCATGCGCTTCATAAAGAACATAGCTGCCAGAACCATGCCCACTTCAATGGCGATGACTAAGTCGAAGATTACAGTCAATCCAAAGGTAATTACCATAACGATGGTATCGCTTTTGGGTGCGGTTTTAATGGTATGAACAAACTTGCGCCATTCGCTCATATTATAAGCCACAACAAAGAGGATGGCGGCAATGGCCGGCATGGGGATTAAAGCCGCATAGGGCATTAAGAACAGCAGAACCAGCAATAAAACGATGGCATGAACCATACCGGCGATGGGGGTTCTTCCGCCGTTTTTTGCGTTGGCGGCGGTGCGTGCAATAGCACCGGTGGCGGGGATGCCGCCGAAAAGGACCGAGGCAATATTGCCAACACCTTGAGCCACCAATTCGGCATTGGAATTATGCTTGGAATGAACCATACTATCGGCCACAACGCAGGAGAGCAGGGATTCAATGGCGGCAAGGATGGCGATAGTAAATGCGCCGGGGAGGATGGCTGTAATTTTTTCCAGGCTGAAATCAAGGCCGGAAAGGTTGATTGGGGGCAGGCCTGTGGGGATGGTATAGAGCTCCCCGATGGTGAATACGCCTTCGTCCAGCCCGGGAATAAATTTAACCATTAATGCGCCGACGATAACGGCGATCAGTGAAGGGGGGATGCGTTTTTCGATTTTGGGATAGAAAATTAAAATCGCGAGGCATACAACGCCTACCAGCAACGCCTGCCAACTGAAAGTGCCAATGGCTTCGATGTTTGCCAAAAGTTTATCCAGAGCTTCTACCGGCTTAATGCCTTCTGCATAGGTCAGGCCCAAGAAATCTTTGATTTGCCCAATCAGGATGGTAACGGCAATACCTGCGGTAAATCCGGTAGTGATGGTATAGGGAATAAATTTGATGAGGGAGCCAAGCTTTAAAACGCCCATCAGGATCAGCATAATACCGGCCAGAATGGTTGCCAAAATCAGGCCGCTCATACCATGGGTTGCCACAATCCCTGCAACAATGGTGGCAAAAGCGGCGGTTGGGCCTGCGATCTGCACGCGGCTTCCGCCCAGCAGAGATACAATGAAGCCTGCGGCAATGGCGGTATATACACCGCAAGCGGGCTCCACACCTGAGGCTAAGGCCAAGGCAATCGAGAGGGGGAGAGCGATGATCGCAACGATTACGCCTGCAATGAGGTCTTGCACCAATTGATTTTTAGTGTAACCCTTTAAGGTAGAAAACAGTTTTGGTCTAAGATAAAACCCTTTCATTCTTTTGCTCCTTATTATTTAATGCGGTTGTTATTTTAGCACGGTTTTTCTTAAAGTGCAATATAAAATTCAAATTGTGCGGCATACCAAATAAAAGCACCACCCGAATGGGTGGTGCTTTTATTTGGTACGCCCGACTGGATTCGAACCAGCGGCCTTCAGAGTCGGAGTCTGACGCGCTATCCAACTGCGCTACGGGCGCATTTACATTTTGTTATTATACTATCCCTTTTTTAAAAATGCAACTGTTTTTTAAAATTGTTGCATTTTTTTATCTTTTATGATATCATATTTTTATTATGATGGATTTGGAGGCCTAAAATGGCGAATTCAGAGATTTTTAAAACAGTTTTTAAGGGTTACAGCAAGGATGAGGTTGTTGCTTATATTGATAATCTGAACCGGCAAAATGCCCAGCTGCAAAAAGAACTGAATGATGCGTATGCCCGCTTGGAGCAGATGGAGGATGAGCAACGGGACGACCTTGCGGAAAAGAACCGTATGGAGGAGAACCTGGAAGAAATCCGCGCAGCTATGGCGGAAGAAATGAAAGAAGAACTTACTGTTCAGCTTCGCGAAAGCCTTACGGACGAGCTTCGCCCTGAAATCGAGAAGGAAATGCGCCGTAAGGTAGAGGAAGAGATGGCCCCTAAGTATGAAGCGGCGGCTCGCTCGGAGATTTCCCAGCGTGTTCAGAGCCAGGTTGGCGAGGTGCAGGAGTTGCGGCGGCGCGCGCAACTTTACGATGATAATCGTGAGGTTTTGGCCGATCTGATGATCAAGGCTAAAAATGATGCGGCAGCAATCATTCAGGATGCAGAAAATCATGCAAAGGCCTTGCGCGAGGATGCAGGGCAACGTTATCGCTTGCTGATCTCTGATTATAAGGTTTTGAAAGGCAATTTGCTTACAGCCCGCGGAGAGGCTGTTGAGAAACTGAACGCCGCTTTGAAAAATTTGGATGATTTCGAAAAGAAATTCTCTTGCATGGATCAGGATGTTGCCAATTCGGTGGCGCACTTAAACGATTAATATGAAACGGAAGAAGGAAATCCTTCTTCCGTTTTTTATATATGGCATCCCGGAAGGGTGCAAAGGCTGGATGGCGCTCCCGGTTCATTGGAGATGGTATAGTTTTTCAGTTGCTGATAAAGGCACCCTGCCCGAACGACGCAGTTGAACCCATAGCGGTCCCGAAGATGGTCTACCGCATGATCCAAGGACTGATCACGAAGGCGATGGTTTTCTAAATCCCAGAGGGTGAGTTGAAGATCGCCGCTATCCGACTGCAATTTTGAGACCCCTAACCCCAGACAACGGACCGGGGATGCAAGATCGCAGTGTTCCCGAAAAAGCAAGAGAGCGGTTTGGGCGATCTCCATGGCATTATTAGTGGCAAGCGGAAGCGGGCGCTGGCGGTTGGTAGAGCGGAATTGATGATCCCGAACATAGAGAGTGATCAGCGTTCCGCTCAATTTTTTTTCGCGCAGGCGGGAGGCGACGTGCTCGGCCAGCATCAGCATTTGCGTCCAGATTTCTTCGATGGTGCAAAGATCCTTGGCCGGGGTTACCGAGTTGCTGATCGATTGAACCTGGGGAAGTTCGGCAAGGATTTGGTTGGCGCTATCCGCTCCTATGGCATATTGATGGAGCATCAACCCCATTTTGCCAAATAATCTTTTTAAAAATTCGGGGTCGGTATCGGCCAGTTGACCGATGGTATAGATTCCGTTTTGGTGAAGCTTTTCGCGGGTGGAGCGACCAACGAAAAGAAGATCGGAAACAGGGAGCGGATGCACGATTTTTTTAAAATTTTCTTTTGAGATAACGGTGGTGGCATCCGGCTTTTTCAGGTCGCTTCCCAGCTTTGCAAAAATCTTATTATAAGAAACGCCGATAGAAACGGTCATCCCCAGTTCTTCGCGGATGCACTCGCGGATCTCATGGGCAATTTTGGGGCCGCAACCAAACAATCGCGTGCTTCCCGTAACATCCAGCCAAGCCTCATCGATGCCGAAGGGCTCGATGATGTCGGTGAAGCGGCGATAAATTTGATGCACCTTTGCAGAATAATGATGATAGGCCTTCATGTCCGGCGGAACCAATATCAAATCGGGGCATTTTTGCCGCGCTTGCCAGATGGTTTCGCCGGTATAAATGCCCAATTTTTTTGCCTCATTGCTTTTGGCGAGGATGATGCCGTGGCGCTTTTCGGGATCACCTGCCACCGCAAAGCATTTGCCTCGAAGAGTAGGGTTTTTAACCGCTTCTACCGAGGCAAAAAAATTATTCAGATCAGAGTGTAAAATAATGCGTTCCATTAAAAATATTGCCTCCATAGCAGAACAAATGTTCTAAAATCATTCTACCACTTCGGCGGATGAAAGTCAATGGAAAATTCCTTGAAAAACGGACATACTATGAGGGGTGATAAAGAGTGAAAAAAAGAGGATGGATATTTTATTTTATGCTGGTGATCGCATTCGCGGGGATGCTGGGGCGCAATTTCTGGTTGGCAACCGGGGAGAATGCCAGGTTGGCGGAAACCGCGGTGGCGGGGCGGCAAAAAGAACTGGTATTGTATCGGACAAAGGGGTTAATCTATGACTGTAATTTAAATACCCTTGCGGGAGATCAGCCTTGCTGGTATATGGTTGTTAATCCCCGAAATTTCGCACAGGAAAATTTTGATGAATTGGTACGTATCAGTAAGAAAGATCCATCAAAATTAAAAGAACAGTTAAAGAAGGAAACCCCCTTTGTTATTCAAACCGATCAAAAGCCACCCCAAATGGAAGGAGTTACCGTTTTCAACGGGGTGGGGCGCTATAGCGGGGTGGCCGCTCATCTGCTGGGATATCTGGATCAGGCGGGGGAGGTGGGCCTTTCGGGGGTGGAAAAGGAATATAATGATTTTCTCAATTTGTTTTCATCCAAGGTTTGCGTATCTTATAAAACCGATGCGGTGCAAGGAGCTCTTTCGGGACTTGGTATTCGCAAGGAGGGAGAACAACGATCAAAAAACGGCTTGGTGCTGACTCTTGATAAATCCATCTGCCGCGCTTTGGAGGAATCCATGGAGCAACATGTGGAAGTGGGGGCGGCGATCGTTATGGATTGTAACACCGGGGAACTCAAGGCGGTTTGCTCCCGCCCGGGATATGAGGAAGAGTGCATCGCGGAATATCTGGAATCTTCCGGTGGAGAGCTGATCAATCGGGCGTTCGGGGCCTATAGCGTGGGGTCGGTGTTTAAAATTATATTAGCTGCCTGCGCATTGGAAGCAGGGATGGGGGATTTTACCTATTCCTGCACCGGCGGGATCTTGATCGGCGACCGTACCTTTGCTTGCCATAATCACCAGGGACATGGAGAATTGCAATTGGGAGATGCTTTTGCGGAGTCCTGCAATGCTTATTTTATTGCATTGGGGCAATTACTGGGATATGAACGGATCGCCGAAATGGCCGAGCGGTTTGGATATGGCAATTCCATTGAGGTTTTGGGATCAATTAAAGGTGCAGGCGGGATTTTTCCGATAAAGAGCAGTAATATGTCGTTGGCCAACCTCAGCATCGGGCAGGGGGAACTGACTGCATCTCCTCTTCAAGTGGCGTTAATGACGGCGGTGGTTGCTAACGGCGGAATCTTGCCCCAAACCAAACTATATAAAGGTCTATATTTAAATGACAAAATGAAGATTAACAATGAAGAAACAGAAGAAACGCGCATTATATCTTCGCAGGATGCTGAAACATTAAAGGATTTTTGTATTCAAACCGTTGAATCGGGAACGGGAAAAGGGGCAAAACCTTCGGTGGGGGGAGCGGGCGGAAAAACCGCCAGCGCACAAACGGGAATTATGGAAAACGGAACGGAAAAGTTAAATGTATATTTCACCGGTTTTTATCCTGCCGATGATCCGCAGTATGTTATTACCGTTTTCGCAGAAGGGGGAAAATCCGGCGGAGAAACCTGCGGCCCTGTATTTCGCGAAATGTGCGATTTTATCGCGGAAAACAACTTGACAGAGCGGGAAACTGTGGTATACTAAAATAAGTATGGTAATGACGAAAAATCCTGCTTTTTCGGCTGCTTACAGAGAGAAGGGTATTGGTGAGAGCCCTTGGCAGAAGGATTTGCGGCGGCTGTTTTTCCGAATCATGCCGTAGGTCGGCGTTAACGGCAGAAGAAAGAGTGGCACTTTCGTGCAATTAGGGTGGTACCGCGGAGATGATCCGTCCCTATTTGTTCGGGGTGCTTTTTATATTTTTAAAGGAGAGTTTGGCATTATGAAGTATATGGGTTTGAATGAGATCAGAGAAAAGTATCTTTCCTTCTTTGAATCGAAAGATCATTTGCGGTTAAACAGTTTTTCGCTTGTTCCGCAAAATGATAAATCTTTGCTGCTGATCAATTCCGGCATGGCGCCGATGAAGAAGTTCTTTACCGGCGAGATTAAACCGCCCAAGAACCGGGTTACCACCTGCCAGAAATGTATCCGCACGCCCGATTTGGAGCGGGTTGGGCATACTGCGCGTCATGGTACTTACTTTGAGATGCTGGGCAACTTCTCTTTCGGTGATTATTTCAAAGAGCAGGCTATTGCATGGGCATGGGAGTTTCTGACTGAGGTGATGGAGATCCCCGGTGATCTGCTTTGGCCCTCTATTTATGAAAGCGACGATGAAGCATTTGCTATTTGGCGGGATCAGATCGGCGTTCCTGAAGAGCGGATCGTTCGTTTGGGCAAAGCGGATAACTTTTGGGAGCATGGAACCGGCCCCTGCGGTCCTTGCAGTGAGATCTATTTTGATCGTGGCGAAAAGTATGGATGCGGATCTCCCGATTGCAAGCCCGGATGTGAATGTGATCGCTATATGGAGATCTGGAACAATGTCTTCTCCCAATTTAATAATATGGGTGACGGCACCTATACCGAATTGGAAAACAAAAATATCGATACCGGCATGGGTTTGGAGCGTTTGGCTTGCGTGATCCAGGGCGTTGATAATATGTTTGAGGTGGATACCATCCGCAATATTTTGGATCGCGTTTGCGAGCTGGCAAAGGTTACCTATGGCGTAGATGCCAAAAAGGATATTTCCATCCGCGCCATTACCGACCATGCCCGCGCCTCTACCTTTATGATTTGCGATGGTGTTATTCCTTCCAACGAAGGGCGGGGTTATGTTCTGCGCCGCTTGATCCGTCGGGCCGCGCGCCATGGAAAGCTCCTCGGGATCAACAATGCGTTCCTGGCGGTGGTTTGCGATGTTGTCATCCGTGAGAATAAGGATGCCTATCCCGAGCTTTTGGAAAAGGAAACCCTGATCAAAAAGGTTATTTCCTATGAGGAGGCGTCTTTTGCCAAGACCATCGATCAGGGTCTTGCTATTTTGGCGGAGCTTACTGCCAAGGGCGGCACCCTTTCCGGCGCTGATGCCTTTAAGCTTTATGATACCTATGGATTTCCCTTGGATCTTACCCGCGATATTTTGCGGGAAAAGGGAATGTCAGTTGATGAAGAAGGGTTTGCAAAGCTGATGGAAGAGCAACGCAATCTTGCCCGTTCTTCTCGAAAGGCGTCTGACGGCGAATCCTGGAAGAGCGACGGTGTTTCCTTCGATGGCATTGAGCCTACAGAATTTTGGGGCTATGTCCTAAATTCTGCCGATGCAACCGTTGTTGCCTTGGTTTCTGATGGTGAACGTAAGGAAACCATTTTGGCCGATGAAAAGGCAATCGTAATTTTAGATAAAACCCCCTTCTATGGGGAAGGCGGCGGCCAAGTTGGCGATACCGGCATTTTGACCTTGGGTGATGCAGAATTTATTGTTGAAAATACTTCTAAGAACGCCAGCGGTGTTTATATGCACCTTGGCGTATTGAAGAGCGGTGCGCTGAGCGTTGGTGATCAGATTACAGCATCCATCGATGAAGAGCGTCGGGCTGCAATTCGCCGCAATCATACCGCTGCCCATCTGATGCAGGCGGCTCTGCGCGAGGTGCTGGGCAATCATGTTGAGCAGGCGGGTCAGCTGGTAAACGATCATGCTATGCGCTTCGACTTTACCCATTTTTCCGCCTTGACCGATGGAGAATTGCAGGCAGTGGAAAACCGAGTAAATGAGATTATTCTGAGCGGCATCGAAGTTCTGAACTATGAGGCTGATATTGAAGAGGCCCGCGCAAAGGGCGCCATGGCTCTCTTTGGCGAGAAATATGGTGCTCGCGTTCGTGTTGTTGAGATTCCCGGCGCATCCATTGAGCTTTGCGGCGGTACCCATGTTCAGAATACGGGCAAGATGGGCTTATTTAAGATTGTAAGCGAAAATGGTGTTGCTTCCGGTGTTCGTCGCATCGAGGCGGTTACCGGTTTCGGCGTTTTGGATCTTTTGATGAATTATCAAAAAGAAATCGGAGATGCAGCGGCTGCTTTAAAGTGCAATTCTGCTCAGAATCTTGTTCCTAAATGCCGTTCTTTGATGGAAGAAGTTAAAACATTGAATAATGCCCTGGCCGCCGCTAATAAGAAGATGGCAGAGCAACAATCCGGATCCATGTTTGAAAATGCGCCTGTAGTTGATGGCATTCAGATTGTTACCACCACCTTGAAGGATGGCGACGTTAAAACCCTTCGGGAACTCGGCGATGATCTGAAGGCAAACAACAGTAATTTTGTTGCTGTTTTGGCCAATATCTGCGGAGATAAGGGAAACCTTCTGGCGGTTTGCAGCAAGGAGGCGATCGAAAAGGGTATCTCTGCAGGTAAGCTGATTGCTCTGGTTGCCGGTGTTACCGGCGGTAAGGGCGGCGGCAAGCCCGATAGCGCTATGGCCGGTATGGGCGATGCCTCCAAGGCTGAAGAAGCATTGGCTCAGGTCGAAACCTTTGTTCGGGATATGATGAAGTGAGGAAACGAAGATGAGTGATTGTATTTTTTGTAAAATCGCGGCGGGGGAGATCCCTTCCAATAAGGTTTATGAGGATGAAACCGTTTTGGCCTTTTATGACCTGAATCCTATGGCAAAGGTGCATGTTTTGATCATTCCAAAAGAGCATATTGCAAATGTTGCTGAGATCAATGCATCCAATAGTGCAGTAGTGGCCCATATTTTTGAGGTGATTGCTAAAATCGCCGAAGAACTTGGTTTGGATCAGGGCTACCGTGTTGTGAGCAACTGCAAGGAATTTGCAGGTCAGAGCGTATTCCATCTGCATTTTCATCTTTTGGGCGGCGAGCAGCTTTCCATGAATATGTGTTGACGGAGGTTTATAATGGATACTTATAAATTGAAAGTAGCCGGTTTGGAACGGGATCTTCCCATCTGCCCGGTGAATGAACATCTGGATATCGCGGCCTTTGTTATTTTTGGTGATGTTGAACTTACCGAGGCTTGCGCGCGCGAGTTGATCAAAAAGATGCCTCCCCATGATGTTATGATAACAGCCGAATCCAAGGGTATTCCTTTGATTCATGAAATGGCCCGCCAGTCCGGCGAGAATCATTATGTTTTGGCGCGTAAAGCTCCGAAGCTTTATATGAAGGATGTCTTTACGGTTGAAGTCAATTCCATCACGACCGATCATAAGCAGATTCTTTGCATCGACGGCAAAGATAAAGAGGCGATGTGCGGTAAACGGGTGGTTATTGTCGATGACGTGATTTCTACCGGTGAGTCTTTAAATGCTTTAGAGCAGTTGGTGGAAGCAGCAGGCGGCGAGATCGTTGCTAAAATGGCGATTCTTGCAGAGGGCGATGCCTATGAACGTGAAGATCTGATTACCCTTGCGCCCCTGCCCTTATTCTTTAAATAATAAAAATGAGCGATGCTTAGCATCGCTCATTTATTATATTATTTCTCCAATCAGCCCTTTATCATCGGCGCTGATGACTTTGACTGTAACGGCATCGCTTTCCAATGTGCCTTTCCATCGTATAGGGCAGTAATTGGCGGTTACACCGTTGATATACCCCTCTTTTTCATCCTCCGGAAGGATTTTTTGGATTGAGCCGATCATAGAATCCCAAAAATGAAAACGGCTTTCTGACTCGATTTTTTCCATTCGATCTACGCGATCCGCTTTGATGCTTTTGGTGAGTTGGTTGGGCATTTTTGCCGCGCGGGTCCCTTCGCGGGGAGAATAGGGGAAAATATGGATCTTTGCGAAACCGATCTTTTGCGCGAAGGCCAGGCTTTCTTCAAAATCCTGCTCGGTTTCCCCGGGAAAACCAACAATGATATCGGTTGTGATGGAACAATCGCTAAAAGTGTTTCTTAATAGATCAACTGCCTTTTCATAATCTTGCGTAGTGTAGTGGCGGTTCATGGCCTTAAGGGTCTTATCGCAACCGCTTTGCAAAGAAAGATGAAAATGGGGGCATAATGATGGAATGTCTTTTACTTTATCGAGAAATTCCGGCGTAATGATTCGTGGCTCCAAGGAGCCCAGGCGGATCCGCTGAATTTCGGGAACGGATGCAGCTTCAATAATTGCCTTTTCCAGGCAGGGTTCACCGTTTTCTTTTCCGTAAGAGGCCAGATGGATGCCGGTCAAAACAATTTCATGAAAACCCGCCTGCGCTAATGCGGTTGTTTCCTTGCGGATCACATTTAGGGGTTTGGAGCGAATACGTCCTCTGGCAAAGGGGATGAGGCAATAGGAACAAAAATTTTCGCATCCGTCTTCAATTTTAAGAACCGCCCGCGTCTTTTCGGCAAAGGAATGGATCTCTTCTTTTTCCAAAGTACCGCAGTTATCAACGGCTATGATCTGCTTACGATCCTTCATAAACGTATTAATATATGAAACGATATCTTTGCGGTTGGAGGTGCCCAAGACGATGTCTACTCTATCCAGAGATGCAGCTGCTTGCGGTGCAACCTGGGCAAAACAGCCACAGACAACCAAAATGCTTTGGGGATACTTTCGTTTTACCCGCGCAACTGTCTGGCGGGATTTTTTATCGGAGATTTGGGTAACGGTGCAGGTATTGATGATATAAACATCCGCTTCCTCATTGAAGTCAACCGTTTGGTATCCAACTTGCTCTAATTGATCCCGCATGACTTGGGTATCGTATTGATTTACCTTGCAACCAAGGGTGAAGTAAGCTGCTTTCATGGCTGATTTACACCTCCTTTTTCGAATGGATATATCATATCAAAAAAAAGATTATATTTCAAGGCGATTTTTGAAAAATAGGTATTGACTTTTTGGAAATTCGTTGCTATAATTGTAAAGCATTTGAGCGAGAGTGGCGGAACTGGCAGACGCGCACGTTTGAGGGGCGTGTGGTTAACACCGTACGGGTTCAAGTCCCGTCTTTCGCACCAAGATCCGAACTCAGTATTGAGTTCGGATCATTTTTTTATTCAACATTTGAAGTGAAGATAAAAAGCTATAAAAGGAGTTTAAATGATGAAAAGTAATATTCAGAAAGAAATCAAAATCATAGTTACGCCCGATAAGACTGCAAAAACAGTTGGGAGCGGTCTTTTGGATGTATATGCAACGCCTGCAATGGTTGCTTTAATGGAGCAAACTGCGGCAGAGAGCGTGGAATCTGAGTTGGAGGCGGGGAAGACTACGGTTGGTATTAAAATCAACGTGGAGCATCTTGCCGCAACCCCTGTTGGGATGGAGGTTATCTGCAAAAGTGCGTTGGTTCAGGAAGAAAATCGTAAACTTATTTTTGAGATCGAAGCCTTTGATGAAAGCGGATTGATTGGAAAAGCCTATCATGAGCGCTTTATCGTTGACGGTGAGCGATTCAGAGAAAAAACCTACGCAAAATTATTGAAATAATTTTCAAAAAAAGTGTTGACAATTCACTTTGGTTTTGCTATTATATATGCGTTGCCGATGAGGCAATGCAATATGCGGATATGGCGGAATTGGCAGACGCGCTAGATTCAGGTTCTAGTCGGGGCAACTCGGTGGAGGTTCAAGTCCTCTTATCCGCACCAATCTACCGGAGTATGAAATCATACTCCGGTTTTCTTTTGAGGTAATTTTATGATTAGAAAACCGGACCAATGCAATACATTTGGTTTCAAAAGCGAAGAGGGACTTAATCCCAATATCGGCATTATGAGTTTCCAGCATTTTAATGGGGAAGAGCTCTATTCTGATATTGTTGTTCATCCCAAAAATAATTTTTGCGAAACGGAAAATGTGGAATGCTATCCTGTTCCCGATGATGTGCCGCAAAATGGCCGAAATGAAGGTTATTACCCTGATTCTTCCGTTGTTTATATTCGTGCTTTATGGAAAGAATTTGAGCCGGAACGCGGAGTGTATAACTATAAATTTATTGAAGATATTTTGGAAAAGGCCAGAGCTCATAAACAGTTGCTCCTTTTTCGCCTGATTGCGCATAGCACCAGAGCTCGGGATGATGTTCCCGAATGGTTGAAGGAAATTATAGATTGCCCGGAGCGCCCTGAAGGCAAGCGGGTGAAAGCATCGCCGACCGATCCGCGCTTTTTGGAGTATTTTGGCGAAGCGATCCGCAAAATCGGAGAACGGTTTGATGATGATCCCTATTTTGATGCAATTGATATTTCGTTGCCCGGCTCTTGGGGGGAAGGATATAAATTAGAGTTATATCCTGATGAGGATATCCGCAAATTGATGGATACCTACACCGACGTTTTTAAGAAAACGCAGTTGATCGGGCAGTTGGCACGCCCTGAAATGATTGAATATGCCAGCAAAAATCTGCCGGTCGGCTGGAGAGGGGATGGTTTGGGCCACCCTCCTCACACTAAGGAGATCTATCCGCCTCGAATTGAGATATTAAAGGACCGTTGGAAGATTGCACCGGTCTCCTTTGAGGCCTATTGGTGGCTTTGTGAATGGAAGCGCCAGGGCTGGGGAATTGATGAAATCATTGAGAAAACCCTGGAATGGCATATCAGCTCGTTTAATCCGAAATCCATTCCCATCCCCTTCGAATGGAAGGAAAAGGTGGAATATTGGATCAGTAAAATGGGTTATCATTTTTCGATCAATCATTTCAAACTTCCCTCTGTTGCTTCGGCAGGCGACGAGTTGATTTTTGAATTGGGAATGGTAAACTGCGGTGTGGCACCGATTTATAAAAGCTTACCTTTGAAAGTTCGTTTGAGAAACGATGAACATTCTTTGGAATTTGTGACAGATGTTGATATTAAGAAATGGTTGCCCGGGAAACACGAAAATACGATCCGTATTCTTTTGCCGGAGAAGATCGAAAAAGGAAACTATGCCGTTGAAATCGGTATTTTTGATAATGTTATTCCGCCCCTTTATCTTTGCACCGACGCTAAGCGAAATGAAAATTTTTATAAAGTTGGTTGTTTGAATGTTGAATAAAAAATCCCGTAATGCATTAGCATTACGGGATTTTTTCTATTTAAAGCACACCATGCAAGGGGTTTTTCCTGATTGCAAAGCATCTTCTTCGGTCATTTCAAATGCACGTTTTCCTGCGTGGGTCTGCTTGGAATG
>JAZODI010000041.1:0-16023 GCA_045596965.1 Eubacteriales bacterium
TAACCCCACCAACTTGCAATTCCGCTTCAAAGCGGCCTGAACGATGGTTTCGGGGGAAACATCCCGCCCTAAATCGTAAACGGTAAAGCCATAGCTTTCCAGCATCACCCGAACGATATTTTTGCCGATATCATGGATATCTCCCTGCACGGTGGCGAGCAAAACGCCATGGCCGCTTGATGCGGCGGCGGGGAGCTTTTCTTTGACCTGCTCAAAGGCGGCGTTGGCCGCTTCGGCACTCATTAGCAGTTGGGGGAGGTAGGCCTTTTTTTGCTCAAAGGCCGTGCCGATCTCATTGAGGGCGGGGATGATCTGCTCATTGATGACTGCCAGAGGCTCCATTTCCACCAGCGCCGTGCGGGCGGCGGCAGATGCCTCTTCCTTCATTCCCTTGAGGATGGCATAAGGGAGATCCACCCTTTGGGGGGCGGATGTTTCGGCGGGGGCGGCGTTATCGGCATAGCGGATATAGCTTGCGCAGGCGGGATCCATATTATGTAAGGCGCGGAAGGCGAACCAGGCATCCATCATGGCCGCCGAGAAGGGGTTCATAATGGCGCAGTTGAGCCCCCGCTCCATGGCGCAGGTGAAGAAATTGGAATGGATCTTTTCCCGCGCGGGCAGGCCGAAGGAGATATTAGAAACTCCCAGGGAGGTATAAAACCCATCCTCCCGCAGAAGGCGCACCGCCTCCAGGGTGGTCTGCGCGCTTGATGGATCGGAGGAAACGGCCATCGCCAGGGGATCAACGATCAGATCCTTTTTGGCAATTCCGTATTCCGCCGCCTTTTGGGCGATCTTCCGCGCGATGGCCAGGCGGCCCTCGGCGGTGGCGGGGATACCCGCGCGATCCATGGTGAGGGCGATGACCGCCCCGCCGTATTTTTGCACCAGCGGGAAGATCGCCTCCATGCTCTCCGCCTCACCGTTGACCGAATTGATCAGCGGCTTGCCGTTATAGATCCGCATGGATTCGGCCAATACCGCAGGGTTGGAGGAATCCAACTGCAAGGGCAGGTCGCAGACCGCCTGCAGGGCGCAAACGGCCTCTTTCATCATTTTTTGTTCGTCGATCTCCGGCAGGCCCACATTGACATCCAAGATCTGCACGCCCGCATCGGCTTGGCGGATGCCTTCGTTGATCAGGTAATTGAGATCCCCGTTGCGCAGGGCTTCTTTAAGCTTGGGCTTGCCGGTAGGGTTAATGCGCTCCCCGATCAAAAGGGGAATCCCGCCGATCTCCACCCGATGGGTATAAGAGGAGATTACCGTTTTTTCCTTTTTGGCGGGAAGAGCGTATGGAAGGTGGTCGGTGCGCGCTTTCATGGCGCGGATATAATCGGGGGTTGTTCCGCAGCAACCGCCTAAGATGCAACCGCCCGCTTGGGCGATCTTTTCCATGGCGTCGGCAAATTCTTGGGGGCCGACGGTAAAGACGGTCTTGCCCTTTTCCACCTGCGGCAGGCCTGCATTGGGGTTGACGATAATGGGCAGGACGGTCTCCTTTGCCAACTGCTCCACCAAACCCTGCATCTGGGCAGGGCCTAAGGAGCAGTTGATGCCTAGGGCATCCACCCCCAAGCCTTCCAATAAAGCAACCATGGCGGCGGGATCAGCGCCGGTCATCAGCTTGCCGCTCCCATCATAAACATTGGTGACGAAGACGGGCAGATCGGTTTGCTCCTTGGCGGCCAGCACCGCGGCCTTGGTTTCATGACTATCGTTCATGGTTTCGATCAGGATCAGATCGGCGCCCAGCTCCGCCGCCAGCTTCATATTGGCGGCATAAAGCGCCACCGCCTCCTCGAAGGGCAGATCCCCCAAGGGCTGCAACAGCCGCCCTGTCGGGCCGATATCGAAGGCAATATAGGCATCCTCCCGCCCGCAAATCGCTTCTTTGGCGCAGTCCATGGCGGCGCGGATCAGTTGCTGATAATTTTCATATTTATCGCGGTTGATGCCGAAGGTATTGGTTTTGATGATATTACATCCTGCGTCCAGATAGGCGCGGTGCAGGGCGATGATCTTTTCGGGATGGGAAAGGTTCCAGCTCTCCGGCGGAACGCCTGCTTCCAGCCCCATTTGCTGCAGCACAGTACCTGTGCCGCCATCGAAATATAGACGTTTGGTTTGAATGAGTTTACGGATCATTGCATTATCCCCATAATTGCGGTGATGGACTTGGTGGGAACCATCAGCGTATTTTTCGTTAAAGTGATGCCGATCTGATCGGCGCGCAGAAATTGCAGGAGCGGTTGTTGCACGCTCAAAGGAAGGTCGCCATAGCCCGGGCTGAACCGCGGTTTGCAGGTGAGCTCCCCTTTGATCTGCGCCTCGGCGGTATCGCAGGCGGCCTCGGCCAGAGCAGAGGCCAGCCCATCAGCAATAAAATGGCGGGCACCCGATTGGGCGGAAAGGCGCATCAGCAACCGATCCACCCCCAGCCCCAAGGTAACGGCGAAGAGAAAGGCTTCCCCGCAACCCGAAAGGTTTTTGGAAAGATTTTTACTTTGGATGGGTCCAAAACCCAAATCTATCGATTCTCCCTGCCAAAGGATGGGCACTCTTTGGGCGCACCATTGGCAATTTACTGCCCTTTTCAGAGCGGAAAGCTCCTCTTGCAGATGGGGGATTTCTGCCCCCTTTGGAATCTGCAGGCGGGCGCGGAGCTCCCCTTGGGCAGGATGGAGCGCATCCCCTTCGATGGTGCCGATCATTTCAAAATCTCCGAGAGATTTTTCTTGATAGCGGCGGCAACCTCGGGCTTATTCATGGAATAAACGTGCACCGCATGGATGCCGTTGGCATAAAGATCGATGATCTGCTCGGTGGCATAGGCGATGCCCGCCTGCATCATGGCGCCGGGATCATCTCCATAGCGATCCACAATGCGGATAAACCGCTGGGGCAGAGCATTGCCCGAGATGGCGCAGATGCGCTTGATCTGATTGGCGTTGGTAACGGGCATGATCCCCGCCACCACCGGCACGTCCACGCCGATCTTATAAAGACGATAGAGAAAATTATAAAGGATATTATTATCAAAAAACATTTGGGTGGTAAGAAATTCGCACCCTTTTTCCACCTTGATCTTGAGGCTCTCCAGATCCACGGCACTATTGGCGCTTTCGGGATGCCCCTCAGGATAGCAAGCGCCGCCGATGCAAAATCCGCCGAAGGCGCGGATCTCTTCCATCAGGTCGCTGGCGTAGCGGTAGGAAAGGGCGCTATGCTCCATCCCCTGGGGCAGATCGCCCCGCAGGGCCAAAATGTTTTCGATCCCCATCTCCCGAAGGTTTGTCAATTGGGCGCGGATGGTCTCGCGGGTGGCGGAGATACAGCTCAGGTGCACCAAGGGGGAGGTGCCCCGCTCTTGGAGCGTTTTGGCAATATCAAAGGTGAATTGAGAGGTGCCGCCGCCTGCACCGTAGGTAACGCTGATATAGCTGGGATCCAGCTCCGCAATGGCGGTGGCTGCCGCAGAAACGTCGCCAAAGGCCGCATCGCTTTTGGGCGGAAAGACCTCAAAGGAGAGGCTGGGCCGATCTTGGCGGATAATTTCGGAAACTTTCATTCTGATAACCTTCTTTCTTTCTAAATGATAGCACACCAAAACCCGCTTTGCAAGGGCATATTCAGAGGAAAAAGCGCATAGAGACTACCATGAGATTATCAGAACTTTTTGAGCAATGTTGCACCGCCCCTTATCGACGGGTGGAAAACGGGGCAGATTATTCCCTGCGGCGGGAGGGGAATACCCTTTATCTTTTCTTCCAGCCTTCGATTGATTTGGAGGATTGGAAAAATAACCTGGATTTTCCCGCTAAGCCCTATCAACGGATGGAGGATACGGTATGGCATGCCCATCGGGGGTTTTTGCGGGTCTGGAAGGCGGTGGAGCCTTATCTGCAGGGCGCGGTGGGCGATCGAACGATCAAGCGCATGGAAGTTATCGGCTATTCCCATGGGGCGGCGTTGGCCGTTTTTTGCCATGAATATATCTGGTTTCACCGCCCCGATCTGCGGGCATCTTTAAAAGGGTATGGATTCGGATGCCCGCGGGTGGTCTGGGGCGGATTGAATCGGGAGGTTGGGGAGCGGTGGAGCAACTTCACCGTTATCCGCAATCTGAATGATCCCATCACCTATCTGCCTCCGGCGGTATTGGGCTATCGCCATGTTGGAAATCTGCTGGAGATCGGGCAGAAGGGAAGGTATCCACGCCTGGAGGCGCATAAAGATAAAAACATCCTTGCGGAACTGAAGATTTATGAAGAGCGGGGGCGAAGATGAACAATCGGAAATTCTTTCAAAATGCCGCTCTGCTGACCGGCACCGGGCTGGTGCTGCGGGCGGCGGGGCTTTTGATGCGGGTATTGCTCGCCAATGTTTTGGGCGAGGAGGGGATGGGGCTTTATTCCCTCACCTTCACCGTTTATAATCTATTTATTACGCTGGCCCAATCGGGCATTGCCATCGCCGTTACCCGCCTGGTGGCCCAATACTTAGCATTGCGGGAGAGGGAGCGGGCAAAGGGTGCGTTGCGCGCCTGCCTATTTTGGGCGGCGGTATTGGGCGGGGCGGGCTGCGGCCTGCTCTTTTTGGGGAGCGATTTTCTGGCCGCCCGCTGGATCGGCAATCCCGATTGCGCCCTTGCCCTCCGAATGTTGGCCTTCTCTCTGCCCTTCATGACGGTTTCGGCTTGCTTTTCGGGCTATTTTCTCAGCCTGCGCCGCGCCGCGCCCGGCTGCATCTCCCAGCTTTTGGAGCAGGCGGTGCGGTTGGCGATCGTGGCCGCCGCGGTCTCCCTCTTTCGGGAGCGGGGGTTTGGGGTACTTTTGGGGGCGATCGTTTTGGCTAATACGGTCTCGGAAGGGGCGTCCTGCCTCTATCTGGCCATCCTCAGCCTTCGCCGCCCCTTGGCGGGCAAGGCCGCGCCTTTGCCCAAAGGGAGCATTCGGCGGATCGCCCTGCCGGTGGCCGCCTCCCGCTATCTTTCCACCGCCCTGCATACCACCGAAAATATGCTGATCCCCCTCGCCATCGCCCGCTATACCGGCGATTACTCTTTAGGGCTGGCCCAGTTTGGCGCGTTGAAGGGGATGGCGATCCCCCTGCTCTTTTTTCCCGCCTCCTTTCTCAACGCCCTTTCCTCTCTTTTGGTGCCGGAGGTAACCGATACCTCCGCCCGCGCCGATTGGAAGGCTACCCGCGCTATTGTTCGCAGGGCGCTGGATATTACCGTTGCCCTTTCGGTGATGATCGGGGGTGTCTTTTTGATCTACGGTGATTTTTTGGGGAATACCCTCTTCCATAGCCCCACCGCCGCCATGATGCTCAAGGTGCTGGCACCCATTACCCCTTTTATGTATATGGATACCATCGCCGACGGTCTTTTGAAGGGATTGGATCGTCAGGGTAAAACTCTGCGTAATAATACCATCGATTCTACTTTGCGTATATTGTTGATTGCGGTAGCGGTTCCCCATTTCGGGATTAAGGGCTTTTTGGGAGTGATGGTGTTCAGCAATATTTTGGTGGCCTCTTTGAATATGGGCACCCTGCTGAAAACCTGCCGCCTGGGGATGCAATGGAAGGATTGGATCCTGCGCCCCTTGGCGGCCTGCGGGCTTTCTACCGCCGTTTGGGCGCTGCTGCCTCTGCAGGGAGATCTTCTTCGCACCATTGCCGGAATCGGGGTATGGTGCGGATGTTATCTGCTTTTTGTCTGGTTGACACTCCCTAATAAAACGGATATAATAAAAGCAGAAAAATCCCTAAGGAGAACAATATGAAACTGAAATTTTTAGGCGCGGCCCATGAGGTTACCGGCTCCTGCACCCTGCTGGAGGCGGCGGGCAAACGCATTCTGATCGATTGCGGCATGGAGCAGGGCGCAGATATTTATGAAAATTGCGCCATGCCCATCTCCCCGGCGGAGGTGGACTTGGTTTTGCTCACCCATGCCCATATCGACCATTCGGGCAAGCTTCCTATGCTGGTTGCCAATGGCTTTGGCGGCCCTATTTATGCCACCGGAGCCACCACCAAGCTTTGCAAGCTGATGCTTCAGGATTCGGCCCATATTCAGGAGCAGGAGGCCCTTTGGCGCAACCGCAAGGCCCAGCGGAGCGGGGCGGCGGAATATGTCCCGCTCTATACGGTGCAGGATGCGCTGGACACCCTGACTTTATTTAATCCCTGCAGTTATCATGCGGAATATGAGGTGGCGGAAGGAATTTCTGTGCGCTTTTTGGATGCAGGCCATCTGATGGGCTCATCCAGCATCGAGATCACCGTTACCGAAGATGGGGAGAAGCACGTTTTGCTCTTTTCGGGCGATCTGGGGAATGTGGATCGGCCGTTGATCCGCGATCCCGAAATTCCCTCCTATGCCGATACGGTGATTATCGAATCCACCTATGGGGATCGTACCCACGGCCCCCGCAAGGACTATGTTGGCCAGCTTACCGCCGTTTTGCAGGATACTTTCGATCGGGGCGGGAATGTGGTGATCCCTTCCTTTGCGGTGGGCAGAACCCAGGAGTTTTTATACCTTTTGCGGGAGATCAAGGAAAAGGGCTTGGTTCAGGGGCATGAAAATTTCCCCGTCTTTGTCGATAGCCCCTTGGCCGCCGAGGCCACCAAGGTCTATTTCGGAGATCTGACGGAATATTATGATGAAGAAATGCTGGATCTGATCGGGCGGGGGATCAATGTTTTGGAGTTTCCCGGTCTGCAGATTTCCGTTACCGCCGAGGAATCCATGGCTATCAATGAGGATCAGCGCCCCAAGGTGATTTTATCGGCCAGCGGAATGTGCGAGGCGGGGCGGATCCGCCACCATCTCAAGCATAACCTTTGGCGGGCGGAGAGTACCATCCTCTTTGTCGGCTATCAAGCGGAAGGAACGGTCGGCCGCCTGCTTCAAGACGGCGCGGAGGCAGTCAAGCTCTTTGGTGAAACGGTGCAGGTGCGGGCGAAGATCGCCACTATGGACGGCATCAGCGGCCATGCCGATCAGCAGATCATGCTTCGCTGGCTGGAGGGGCTGAAGGATCATCCGCCCAGAGTATTCGTCAACCATGGGGAGGATACGGTCTGCGATACCTTTGCGGCATTCATTACCCAAAAGTTGGGCTATCCCGCTACCGCTCCCTATAACGGCGCGGTCTATGACGTCCGCACCGGTGCGTTGTTGGTGCCGGGAAACCGCATTCGTCTGGAGAAAAAGCATGGACGGGTCAAGCGGAATGAATCGGTCTTTGAGCGGTTGATGCTGGCGGGCAAACGGCTGATCGCCACCATCGAGAAGTGCCGCGGCCGCACCAATAAGGAACTCAACCGCTTCGCGGAGGAGATCAATAAATTGGCGGAAAAATACGAGGAGTAAAAGGTACTTTATATGTAGGAAGGCCAGCCTCCCTCTGACGAGGGAGGTGGCAAAACCGTAGGTTTTGACGGAGGGAGAGAAATGAAAGAATATAATAAGTCAAATATTCCTCTTGCCAAAGCTATGAGAAAAAATATGACGCAGTGGGAACGCAAATTGTGGTATGAATTTTTGCGCACATATCCTTTGAGATTCCAAAGACAAAAAGCCATAGGAAATTATATCGTGGACTTTTACTGTGCAAAAGCAAGATTGGTTATTGAACTTGATGGAGGCGGTCATTATCACGAAACGCAAGTCGCAAAAGATAATACTCGTACCAAAGAATTGGAAAGCATGAATTTAGCAGTACTGCGTATTTGCAATTTAGATATTGATAAAAACTTTCGCGGTGTATGTGCATATATAGATTTAGCTGTAAAGAACTCTCTCCCTCAGTCGGCTTTGCCGACAGCTCCCTCATCAGAGGGAGCCGGATTTGATTTTTGATAAGAGGAATCCAGATGAAAGATAAAAAAGCGGATAAAATCAAAAAGCATTTTAAAA
Source organism: Eubacteriales bacterium (assembly GCA_045596965.1). Lineage (GTDB taxonomy): Bacteria > Bacillota > Clostridia > Oscillospirales > QAKW01 > QAKW01. The sequence goes on from JAZODI010000041.1 coordinate 7,940, forward strand.
TTAAAATAGATGAAAATGATTTTAAGATTATGAATTATATCATTACAGAAGAACCTGATCGAACATTGCGGCTAATAACCAAAATTCGCGGTCAAAAGTTTCCGAAAACATCTATTGTAAAAATTAAAATACCGACAATGGGAGAAAACATTACGTTATGCGGAACGTATAAAGCAATGTTTTCTTCGCCGATGCTCGAAGATTGGATATATGAAATAGAGTAGAAATCCGCAGGTCAAAATAGACCTGCGGATTTCTCTCTTTCTTATGAGAACTTGCTTAGTGCACATGTTTTTTAAATAGGAAGGCTGTCCAGACGGGGTCTTCTGCATATGATATACAAATAAAGGAGGGATTTTAAATGCCCGAGGTATATCTTTCGCCCTCGCCCCGCCATTTTAACCGAGGCTACGGCACCTTTGGAACGGAAGAGGAGCGGATGAATCTGATTGCCGATGTTGTGGAACTGGAATTGGCGCGCAACGGCATCACCACCGCGCGGAACAACCCTGCCTACGACCTTCAGACGGTGGTGGCGGATGCCAATGCTAAAAATTCCGATATCTATGTTGCCATCCGCTCGGTCTATTGCGACCCCGGCGAGGGCGGCGCGCGGATCTTTTATTACCGCCCCAATACCAACGGCCAGCGCTTAGCCGAGGATATCTATGCTTTTTTAGCGCCCGTTACCCAATCGGAGGATCGGGGGGTGCGGGAAGGGGAGAGCGCCTACGGCGGTCTTGGCTATTATGAACTCCGCCGTTCCCGTATGCCTGCGGTGATCGTGGAGGTGGGGTGCCACGGCAATCCCCAAGATGCTGATTTTATCGTTCGCAATGTTTATCAGATCGGGGTGGCCATCGCCCAAGGGATCCTGCAATATTTCGGCCTGCCCTTTACCCCCGATACCCCCGAAGAACAGCAACGGTTGGAAAATGAATATAATAATGTATATTTATGAATAATATTCATTTGTTGCATGGGCGTTTTATGCAGAAGAAGGTTGAATAATGGCTTGAAATATACATTTTTGTGCATGGTATATAGAGAATGGCCGAGATGTTTGGTGCATTTTATGTGGTAAAATTGAATATTTCTATTGACAACACGCATATTATGCACTATAATGTTGATGCAATCCAAAAAATAATATGAAAAGAGGATAAACCAATGAATATGAAAAAGATTTTATGCCTGGTTCTGGCGCTGATGATGGTCATCGGCTGCTTGGCCGGTTGCAGCACCAAGGACGATAGCACGCTGGTAATGGCTACCAACGCCGAGTTCCCTCCCTATGAGTATATGGAGGATGGCAAGATTGTTGGTATCGATGCCGAGATCGCTCAGGCAATTGCCGATAAGCTGGGCAAAGAGCTGGTGATCGAAAACGTTGATTTCGATTCCATCATCGTTGGCGTTCAGCAAGGCAAGTATGATTTTGCGATGGCCGGCCTGACCGTTACCGATGAGCGTAAAGAGCAGGTTGATTTCACCGAGACCTATGCCACCGGCAAGCAGGTAATCATCGTTAAGAACGATTCCAAGATCACCACCGCCGATGATCTTTTCGCTGAGGGCGCAAAGCATACGATCGGCGTTCAGTTGGCAACCACCGGCGATCTCTATTGCACCTGGGATATCGAGGATGAAGGCCTGGGCACCATCGAGCGTTATAATAAGGGTGCCGATGCTATCATGGCTCTGCAGTCCGGCAAGGTCGATTGCGTGGTTATCGATAACGAGCCCGCTAAGGTTTTCGTTCAGCAGAACGAGGGTCTGAAGATCCTGGAGACCGAATACATCATCGAAGATTATGCCGCCGCAGTCGGTAAGGATAATCCCGAGCTGATGGAAGATATCAATAACGCTCTGAAGGAACTGATTGCTGATGGTTCTGTTCAGAAGATCATTGATAAGTATATCCCCGCTGAGTAATTAAAAATAATCTTTACAAGGGCTGTGTTTTTAGATACAGCCCTTGTAGTATGTGAAAGGTAAAAAAATGCAAGAGTATTTCGCAAAATTAGGGCGCGATTTTTATGTTGCGTTCATTGAAGACAATCGCTGGAAATACATCGTGGAGGGTATTCAGAATACCCTTATCCTCACCTTCTTTGCGTTGGTGCTGGGCGTTGTCTTGGGCGTTGTTATCGCGGCGGTGCGGTCTACCTATGATCGCCAATATGTCCATATGTCCGGCCCGGGCAAGGTATTCCTTGCCATCGGCAACTGGATCTGCAAGGTTTATCTGACCGTTATTCGCGGCACGCCCTCGATGGTGCAGATCCTGATCATTTTCTTTATCATCATGGCAAGCTCCAATAATAAGATGCTTTGCGGTATCATTGCCTTCGGTGTTAATTCCGGTGCCTATGTTGCCGAAATCATTCGAGGCGGTATCCAAAGCGTGGATCCCGGCCAGAGCGAGGCAGGGCGGTCGCTGGGCTTTGGGTATCTGCAAACCATGTGGTTCGTTGTCATCCCCCAGGCTTTTAAGAGCATTTTGCCCGCCTTGGCCAATGAGTTTATTGTTCTTTTGAAGGAAACTGCTATCGCAGGTTATGTCGGTGTTACCGATCTGACCCGCGGCGCCAATATCATTCGTGGCGTTACATATCAGAGCTTTTGGCCGTTGCTTGCCATCGCGGCAATCTACTTGATCATGGTCATGTTCTTTTCCTGGCTGGTAAGCAGATTGGAAAGGAGGTTGCAAAACAGTGAGCGATAATATCATTGAAGTAAAAAAACTAAAGGTCCATTATAAGGGCGGGAAGATCCGCGCGCTGGATGGGGTTGATATTGATATTAAGCGGGGCGAAGTGGTTGTTGTTATCGGGCCTTCGGGCAGCGGTAAATCCACCCTGCTGCGCTCTTTGAACCTCCTGGAGACCCCCACCGACGGTGCGGTTGTTGTGGATGGAGTGGATATCAGCGACCGCAAGGTGAATATCAATGTTCATCGGCAGAAGATGGGGATGGTATTCCAGCATTTCAATCTCTTTCCCCATATGACCATTCTGAAAAATATGACCATCGCTCCCATGAAGCTGAAAAAGATGCCGAAGGAAGAGGCCGAAAAGAAAGCGATGGAGCTCTTGAAGCGGGTCGGGCTGGAAGACCGCGCCAATGCTTATCCCAGCCAGCTTTCGGGCGGGCAGAAGCAGCGGGTGGCGATCGTTCGCGCGCTCTGCATGGATCCCGATGTGATGCTCTTTGATGAGCCTACCTCCGCATTGGATCCCGAGATGGTCGGCGAGGTTCTGGACGTTATGAGGGATCTGGCCAAAGGCGGTATGACCATGGTGGTGGTTACCCACGAAATGGGCTTTGCCCGCGAGGTGGGAAGCCGGGTGGTCTTTATGGATGAGGGTGTTATTTTGGAAGAAGGAACGCCTGATGAGATCTTCAATTCCCCCAAAAGTCCCCGCTTGCAGGAATTTTTAGCAAAAGTTTTATAATTTTTTCAAAACGGGGGTTGACATTTCAACCCCCGTATAGTAAAATAAATAGGCTTTGGAGGCATAGCTCAGCTGGTTAGAGTACTTGCTTGACATGCAAGGGGTCACTGGTTCGATTCCAGTTGTCTCCACCAAATAATAAAGGCACACCTTTGGGTGTGCCTTTATTATTTGGTGGAGCAATGGAACGGACTTTTTTGCCTTTAGGCAAAAAAGTTCGTCGAAGCCGCCCGAAAGGCGCGATAGCCTTTCGGGACTGCGGAGTCGGGAGCACTGCACTTTTTTCGTTACCGCCCGGGGCGGTCGAAAAAAGGCAGAGCGCACCGTTTCCAGTGAGCATCCTATCCGCTCTTTTGCAGAAATGAAATTAAGTGCACTGTTGCGGCACACCTTTGGGTGTGCCTTTATTATTTGGTGGAGCAATGGGTGCCTCCTTGCTTTGGGGTTTGCAGGAACCATTACAATTGCCCTACGCAAAACTACTTTTAAAATAAATCAGCAGTTGTATGGATCAGTATGGCGCTACCCATTCCCCGATATAATCATCGATATAAACATGGCGCACATCGTTTATGCCTTTTTTGTCGACGGTTATGATCGTTCCGCCGTTGAGATCCGATTGCCAATAACCGCCTGCGCCGGTCTTGGTTCCATAGGTGAGTCGAATCCCATCATAAACGATAGAATAATTATTCTTATGGTCATGCCCGCAAAAAACATGCTTGGTGGATCCCATTTCTTTCAGAACCGCGAAAACACCGTCGTCCTCTTTTGGCTGCCCAAAGCCATCGCGGCGTACGCCAAAGGAATCCTCATATCCTTCAAACCAGTAAGTATCCTTGTGGCTTTCATCGCGGGGGACGGTGTGGTCGTCTGCCTCATAGCCGTCGGCGGCGTTATAAGCGTCTCGATAAGCGTAGATGGGGATATGGATAAAGATAGAGGTATCCTTGCAACCGAAGTCTTCGCAAACAGCCACTTGTCGGCGATACCAATCCATTTGTTGCGGAGTGAGGCTATCGTAGGAATCGATCACCTTATCCCCTGAACTATTAAGGCGGTAGGAGGCGTTATGGGTATCCATAAAGATCAACCCTTCTACTATTTTTTTGCCATCGGAAATCAGGATCGTATAGTTTCCGCTACCAAGGTCCTCTGGCCCTTCGCGGAAGAGGGAATAAGAACTATCGGCTAATTTCTTTTCCATCTTTTTGACAGCCTCCTCGCCCCCTTCATTGTCATGATTGCCCCAAACAGGTGCCCAGGGAATCTCAAAAGAGTCCATGAATCGAACGAAGAGTTCATAACCGGTCTCATAGTACATGATGCTCGAGTAGGAATGATCTCCCGTTATGGTTATGAGGTCGGGCTTTTCTTGCTCAATCAGTTTGGCGATGGTGCCTTGGGCAATTTCGTAAGATTTTGTTTGAGCCTGCCATTCCCAGGGGGTTAATTGAATGTCTGTTAGATTCAGGATCTTCAGTTCTTCTCCTTGCATCTCAATGACCTGAAATTCTTCGGGGATCTTTTCAAGATTGTATTTAGGAGAAAGGGCAAAAACGACAACCGAAATAACGGCAATTAGCGTAAAAAGAAGGGCAATAAAAAGTATTTTCTTCTTCATTGTTGGTTCTCCTTTTGTAATAAAATCAAATATCTTTTTCATTTCCCCTTCCGATAAGCAAGCGGGGTTTTGCCGGTGGCTTTTTTAAATTTCTGGATAAAGAAGCTGACGTTTTCAAATCCGCTTTGGTTGGCCACCTCCAGCACCGAAAGGTCGGTGCGGCGCAGCAGTTCCTTGGCATTGCGGATCCGCAGAGCGGTGAGGTATTCCACCGGAGTGGAAAGGGTATGTTTCTTGAAATAACTGCAGAAATACTGGTTATTATAGCCTGCCGCTTGGGCGATTGCGGGGATGGAGATCTTTTCATCAAAATGGTTTTCCATATAATCGATCGCCCGCCGCAGGGGAAAATCCATTTTGCCGCTTTCGGAGGGGATGAGAAGGGGCTCCATAAACGCCAAAAGGCGCAAAAAGTTGGAAAGGATCAGCGCTTCGCTCAGATTTTGCTCTTGCAAGGTATCCGCTTCATCCATCAAAGCAAGTAGGCGGGGGTCGGAGGAGGTGCGGGGGAAGATCCGCTCATTATTATAAATGGGATCGATCAATGTTGTTCGCACCCGATTTTCGGCGGGAAGGGCAAAAAATTCCGGCCAAAGAACAAAGCAACGATAGGCCGCGGGGGAAGAGTTGGTATAAAGAGCATGGATCTCCTCGGGGTTGATGAAATAGAGATTGCCCGGGGTGGCATCTAAAATCTCATTGCCCACCACCAACTGCATGCAACCCTCTAAGGGTTGCAGGATCTCAATGTCGTTATGATAGTGGGGCGGGGCGGTGCAAAAGCCCTTCTCCTCTTTTTTGCAGCGATAAATATGGAGGGGAAACTCTTCGATTCCCTGCAGACGCACTTGGCGTTGGACTTTCATAATAATCTCCAATCTGAAAATAATGATATTTCCTATCAATATAATACAAGAAAAAACTATAAAATCAAATATAATTTATAAAAATGGGGGTGTTATCTATGAAAATCGATGCGTTACGGCTGATTGCCGAATACCAATCCGAAATCAAAGAATATGAGTTCACCTTGCCTGCGCTTACCATTGATGGCATTACCTTTTCTTTAGAGCAAAAGGAAGATACCTATCGGCTGAAGGCGCAAAGCGATAAACCCTTGGGGCTGAAATCCATGGCCTTGGAATTTACCTATCAGGGCGAGCAGGATCTCACCGATGGGAAGGTCTATCAGACCACCGCCCCCGTTTGGGAAGAAGGGCATAAAAAGGTGGATGAGGCGCTGCCCGAAAGCTTGCATTTCGGGATTGTGCCTAAAGGGAATGGGCCTTGCTTTTTCATCGGCACCATGCTCCCGCAAAACACCCTTCAGGACTATCAGGCAAAGACCATCGATGCCCATACCCTGCGGGTAACCGCCAAGGTTTATTTCACCCGCGGCCAGGCAAACCAAAAAGAGCTCTATAGCGAATGGGCCTGGATCAGCGATGGGCTTCCCATCCTGCAGACGATGGAGGCTTGGGCGGCAAAGCAACCCTATTTGGAGAAAAAGGAAACCCTCGGCTATGGCTGGAATAGCTGGGATTATTATTTTGAGACGGTTTCCCATGAGGATATTATCGAAAATGCGGAGGCTATCAAGGCCGATCCTGTTTTGAGCCAAAAGGTGAAGTATATCACCGTCGATGATGGCTGGAGCCATGATTGGGGCGTTTGGGAGCCCAACTACCGCTTCGCCAAGGGGATGCAATATACCGCCGATTATATCAAAGAGCAGGGCTTTGTCCCCGGCATCTGGACCGCTCCCTTAAAGATCAATTTCGAATGCTATTACGTTCGCCGCCATCCCGAACTTTTGGTGAAGGATGCATACGGCGATCCCTATCGGGTGGGCAGAAGATGCTATATCGACCCCACCTGCCCTGCGGGCGAAAAATATATTTATGATCTCTATAAAGGGCTCTACGATGCGGGATACCGCTATTTCAAGACCGATTTTATCGCGGATATTACTACCTGCCCCGGCTTTTATCGCGAGGAGATGGGGTATTATGAGGTGATCCGCCATATGTATACCATTATCCGCTCGGCCATTGGGGAGGATGCTAAGATCTTGGGCTGCAATCTGCCGGCGGAGGTAGGCGGCGGGATCGTGGATTCCAACCGCACCGGATTGGATATCCATAACGATTGGCCTACCTTAAAGCGGGTAACAAACTTTTTGCAGATGCGATTCTGGTGGGCGGAGCATATCGCCACCATTGATAGCGACTTTATGCTGGTGCGGGGGGAGGAAACATCCCATGAGCGGCCGGTCAACATCCTCACCGAATGGACCGCCAACCGCGACCGCGCCGAAGGCAAGGAGCATAAGCTCTTTACCGCCGAGGAAGCCAAGACTTGGGCGAATATCACCGCCTTTTGCGGCGGCAATCGGATGCTTTCCGACCGCATCCCGGCCCTCAACGAAAAGGGGCTTTCCATTCTTTATGATGGGCTTTCTTTCATCGAGCATCCCCATTACCGCCCCTTGGATTTAGGGCGCAAAGCTCTGGCGGAATATTGGTATAAAAACGCCGATGGGGAGGAATATCTCCTGATCATCAATTTTGAGGATCAGCCCAAAGAGATGGGGCGGGATATCGCCCTGCCCTTTGGGGTGGAACCATTTATGTTGCAACCCCACGCTTCAATTATTATGAAAAAATAGAAAAGATATTTGATTAATAGGAGGAAAATTATATTTTTTGCTATTTTAAGGAGGATGATAGGGGGATAGATGGCGGTTAATTGATAGAAAAGTCCTTTGAAAAATGATATTATGTTTATGGGATTATATTTTTGAAAGGAGTATGCTTATGAAAAAAGCAATTAAAATCCTGGCAGTTCTGATGGCAATGCTGATGCTGGTCAGCATGGCAACTGCCTGTAAGTCTGCCGACGACGACATGGATAGCTTTCTCTCCGGCGAGACCAACATCAACGGAAGCGATGATAGCGGTAACGACGATGGGGATGTGAACATCGACGACGAAAATGATGGT
>JAZODI010000042.1:0-3978 GCA_045596965.1 Eubacteriales bacterium
TTATTTCATGCTCCCAAATAAGAACTATTGAAATAGACGGCTGAAAAAGGCACAGACCGACAAGAAAATAGGAAGGATCCCGATTTTCGGGATCCTTTTTATGTCTTCGCGTCGGGATGACCGCTCGGCGTATGGCATACGCAGTCGGGATCATCCCAACGCGATCTGCACTCTTTTTGAGCCGTCTTTGCGAAAATAACTTGGGGATTTGGTTATCATGAGAGCCCCCTTGTAGGGGACGCCGTCCCCGGCGTCCCGCTCATTTACCAAACTGTTCGATATTTTGGAATTTTCTTGAAATCTCTTTACTATTTACCCTGTATGAGGTAATATTAAAAAGGGTTATCCCTTGGTAGAATAATACAGGGAGTAATGAAGATGGAAAATATCAACAGCATTATTGATATTAAACAATACGGAAAGATTAAGATCAACCTTTCCAAGGTTATGGACGAGCGGGGCATTACCCGCAACAAAATGCGCGCACTGACCGGCGTGAAATATGAGGTCATTGATCGCTATTATAAAGCCGCCAACGTCGAGCGGGTGGATCTGGACTTTTTGGCAAAAGCCTGCTATGTCCTAAACTGTTCGGTAGACGATTTATTGGAATATGTTCCCGATTAAACAACCACCCCTGCGGGCGGTCGAGGACGCCCGCCCCTACAAGATAAAAAAGCCGAGCCATCATGGCTCGGCTTTTATTATTCCTCGATATATCGATGGTCGTATACCGTAATTCCAAGGATTTCTACTGTATAACCCACTTCATATTTATTCACTTGTCCTTCTTTGCCCCACTCATGTATGGTATTCCAAACATAAACCGTATAAAGCGGAGCTTCATAAACCATAGTGCCGCCGTCATCGTAACCACCTACCGACGGTATGAGCAAGATGGCCGCCAAAATGATCGCAAGAAGGATAACAATTATTTTTGTTGCTTTTTTCATTTTCTTTTCCTTTTATTATCATTTTTCAACTTCTGCATATGTTATGGTTTCTTGATGATCGTATACCGTTTTGCCCAAAATTTTAACGGTATAACCAACCCAATATTCTCCTTCATTAAGGGTCATTGCGTGCCATTTATCAACCTCATAAAGCACCGCTTTATAGTGCACGGATCCTCCATCCTTAACATAACTTACCTGAGGCATCAGCAAAATAAGTACCAAAATGATCACAATAAGAATAACAATTGTTTTTGTTGACTTTTTCATTTTATTATCCTTTTTCAACAAGTCCTTGATGATCGTACACCGTAATCCCAAGGATTTCTACGGTATAGCCTTCCTCATATATTCCGTCCTCTTCATTCCCGAAGCCTAAAGAAGAGCGATGTTTGCTTACTGTATAAAGCGGTGCCTCATACATTACCGACCCGCTCTCGCTATGGGCCACTCGAGGGATCAGCAAAAAACAAGCCAACCCAACAGCAAGAATGATGATAATAATTTTTGTTGACTTTTTCGTTTTCTTTTTCATTTTTTAATATTTCTCCTAAAGGCGGATCAAAAAGGGTGCATCTCTCGTTTTCTCCTTTTCGGGGCCCCCGCAAAACCGTGCGTTTTGTGGGGATAAGGAGAAATCAATGGCAATAGCGGATTATTTTCTTTTAAGAAAATTGGAGCGGTTGCCATTGATTTCGACGTGCGTATGTCGATACGTCAAGGCGGAAAAAGCGGGAGAGGTGCCCTTTTTCATTCGCCTTACAGATCGCGTTGAACGCAGATCTCTCTGAACTCATCCATTGTGACGAGTACCTGTCTCGGCTTCGCACCCTCAAAGGGTCCGATAATTCCAAGGCTCTCCAGCTGATCGATCACTCTTCCTGCGCGGGCGTAGCCCATGGAGAGTCTGCGCTGAAGCATGGACGTGGAGGCCATGCCTGCCTCGATCACGCACTCACCCGCCTGAACGATCATTTCGTCGAAGCCGGTGTTTTCCGATTCCTCGGAGGCGTTGTTGCTCTTATCGCCGCGCATGGCGATATTATCAATATCAGAGATAGCGGATTGATCGTAGGATGCGCCGACGGAATTATTCTTCACATAGTTGACCACCGCCTCCACCTCGCTGTCGGCAACGAAACAACCCTGCACCCGCATGGGCTTATTGGCACCGATAGGCTTATAAAGCATATCGCCCTTGCCCAGCAGTTTTTCCGCACCGTTTTCATCGATGATGATGCGGGAGTTGATGCCGTTATCCACCGCAAAGGCAATGCGGGAGGGGATATTGGCCTTAATCAGGCCGGTAACAACATCCGCGCTGGGGCGCTGGGTGGCAACGATCAGGTGAATGCCCGCCGCCCGCGCCTTGGCGCAGAGGCGGCAGATGCAATCCTCCACCTCTTTAGAGGAGACCATCATCAGGTCGGCCAACTCATCGATAACAACAACGATGCGGGGCATCGGCTGAAAATCGGGATGGGTCTTGCAATAATCGTTATAGGCCTCCAGGTTGCGCACCTGGGTATTTTTCATCAGGTCATACCGCCGATCCATTTCGGTGCAGGCCCATTGGAGGGTGCCTGCCGCCTTTTTGGGGTTGGTAACAACGGGGATCAGCAGATGGGGGATGCCGTTATAAACATCCATTTCCACCGCCTTGGGGTCGATGAGGATCAGCTTGACCTCCTCGGGGGTGGCTTTATAAAGAAAGGACATCAGCATGGTATTGACGCAGACCGACTTACCTGAACCGGTAGTACCCGCCACCAGCAGATGGGGCATTTTGGCCACGTCGAAGGTAATGAGGTTGCCCGCGATATCCTTGCCCAACGCAGAGGTGAGGGGGGAGCGGCCGTCCTGGAATCCATCGGAGGAAAGCACCTCGCGGATGAATACGGTGCTGGTAGTTTCGTTGGGGATCTCGATACCCACCGCCGACTTACCGGGGATGGGCGCCTCGATGCGAACTTGGGTTGCGGCCAGGGCCATGGCGATCTCGTTGGAAAGCCCCGCAATGCGGCTGACCCGCGTGCCGGCCTTGGGCGCCAGCTCAAAGCGGGTAACATTGGGGCCGACAGCGATGCCCGTCATGGTGGCTTCTACCCCGAAATCCCGCAAAGTCTGAATCAAAATCTCTTCCTTCTTGCGCAGCTCTGCCTGGGTTGTCCCGGGGGCGGAGCGGCCGTTTTTCAAAAGGGAGAGGGGGGGATAGTTATAAAAAGTCATCTGCTCGCCTTCCATCGGTTCGGGGGCGGGCTTTGCTTTGCGCACTGCAGGGCTGCGCTTGCGGGCGGACTTTTCAACAGACCCGATATCCGCAGGGTCGATATACCCTTCGGCGGTAACATCATCATAAACAAAGACCGGAACAACGTCCTTGATCTCTTCGGCGGGAGTAACATCCACCGGGGGAACCCAGGGATCCTCCTCCACCCGCTCGCCCTCGGCCTCCAGATCGGAGAAACGGCGGCGGATCTTTTCTTCCTCCACATCGTCCACTAAGATCGGTGCTTCCCGCTTCTCCTTGGCCATGGCGATCAGCTTGCGGAAGGGCCAGGCCATCTGATAGAGGGTGAGATCAAAGAAAAAGAGGATGGCGATGATGGTCAACGCCACCATCAGGATGCCAAAGCCCCAGCGGCTCATCAGCGCGATGAGAGGGCAGGCGATGATCCCGCCGACCACGCCGCCCTTCAGCTCCAAGCCCTGCTCCCAGAATTGGGGGATCCCTTCGGTGAAGAATGCGCCGAAGGAATAATCGCCGGGATACCATAAAAGGTAGCTCATGCCCGAAATAATGGTGGCCAGCACCAAGCCTGTCCAGACCTTGACCATGGTGCTGTATTTCTTCTCTTTGTCCAGGGCATCGATGCCCAGCCAGCCCAAAAAGATGGGGAAGAGGAAGGTGGCAAAGCCAAAGAGCCCATAGAGCAGATGATCCACCAGCAGGGATTTTAAAGGAACATTGATGGGCGTATAGATATAGATGGCAAAGAGCAAGGCCAGCGCAAAGAACACCACC
>JAZODI010000043.1:0-20540 GCA_045596965.1 Eubacteriales bacterium
TGGGCATCGTTGGTCTGAACATGGGTATGGGTGCCGAAAAGAAGGGATACTTTCCCATCAAAATACCGCCCCATCGCCTGCTTTTCGGCGGTGGCTTCTCCATGGAAATCAACGATAACGATATCGCGTGGGGTACTCTCCTTTAAAAGAGCGTCCAGCGCCAAAAAGGGATTTTCACATTTATTCATATAGAGGTTGCCCTGCAAGGAGATGACCCGCAGATCATAGCGGGGCAGTTCAATGCGGCAATGCCCCCGCCCGAAGGGGTTGCCCGGCCAATTGGCGGGGCGGAGCAAAAAGGGCATCTCTTCATGGAGCTCTTCCGCCCCCTTGCGCTGGAAGGAATGATTCCCGCCGGTGATGCAATCGGCGCCCAGGGCAAAAAGGGCTTCGGCGCTGCTACGGTCGATGCCGTTGCCGATGGCGCTGTTTTCCCCGTTGATGAGGATGCAGTCGGGGCGGTATTTTTGTTTGAGGCGGGGCAATACCCGCTCTAAGGCGGTGATCCCGCCTTGGGAGACAACGTCGCCCAAGCATAGTAATTTCATCGGATGGTTTCCTTTTCTAAAAACGGAGGGATAAAACTTTCTTTGGCGGTCTCCCCCTCCTGAATATAGGCATATTTAAAATTTAAGGTGCGGGCATAGCGCACCACGCTTTGATAGGCCGAATCCTCCAAGGGCTGTTGCAATTCCTTGGGGAGATCCGCTCCTATAGGGGTATATTGGTTCATCAGGCTGAGGATGATTTGATCGCCGAACTGCTCCTTGAGCCATTTGAGGTTCATCATCGCCTCATGCTCGATGGATGGGAGCACCAAAAGCCGAACGATCACGCCCTTTTGGAGCATCCCCGCTTGGTCCAAGCGGGGCTCGCCCACCGCATCCACCATCTCGCGGAGAGCTTGGCGGGCAACTTCGGGGTAATCAGCGGCCTTGCTGAAGGCGGCGGCCGAGGCACGCTCGGCATATTTCAGGTCGGCAAGGTAAATATCCACTGTTCCCCGAAGGGCGCGGACCGATTCGACCGTTTCATATCCGCTGGTATTATAAACGATGGGTAAAACGCCCCCATTCTTGCGGTAGATTTCCACCGCCTCCAGGATGGCGGGGCGGAAATGGGTGGGGGTTACTAAGTTGATGTTATGAGCGCCTTCCCCTTCCAGCCGCGCAAAGATTTCTGCAAGCGCGGCGGGGCTTGCCTTCTCCCCTACCGCTTGGCGGCTGATCTGCCGATTCTGGCAGTAGATGCAACCCAGATTGCAACCGCTGAAAAAGACCGTCCCCGATCCCCGCTCGCCGGAGATGGGCGGTTCTTCCCAATGGTGCAGGGCGGCGCGGGCAATCGTCATCTCTGCCCCTGCCCCGCATCGCCCCACTACTTGATAGCGGTCGATGCCGCAGTTGCGGGGGCAAAGGGTGCAGTTTTTAAAAAGATCGCGTTTCATGTTTTAATTCCTTTTTTCGATATACACGCTGCGCGTGTTCGATATATTTCACTTCGTGAAATTCGATATAAACTCGCCATGCTCGTTTTCGATATAATATAAATCTTGTTTCCGCAAGGAAACATATCGAGTGCCTTTGCACATATCGAATCCGTCAGGATATATCGAAAATCTTGCAAAAGATTTATATCGACGAAACTGTTCGCACTAAAAGTGCGACAGTTTCCACATGATGGGTGCGCGGAAATAAATCAACCGGCGTTGCGCTTTGGGTGGAAAAGCCCTTTTGCTCTAAAATTTTTAGGTCCCGCGCTAAGGTGGCGGAGTTGCAGGAAACGTAGATCAGTTTTTGGGGGGCCATCTCGGCGATGGCATCGAGGGTGGCCTGATCGCACCCTTTGCGGGGCGGGTCGACGATGATGACATCAAACCGCCGCCCCTCCTTGGCGAATTTGGCGGCGGCCTCTTTGGCATCGGCGCAGAAAAATTCCGCGTTTGCAACGTGGTTGCGCTTGGCGTTTTCTTTGGCATTTTCAATCGCCTGGGGGACGATCTCCACCCCTACCAGCGCCTTGCATTGCTCCGCTAAGGAAAGGCCGATGGTGCCGATGCCGCAATAGAGATCCAGCACCTGCTCCTCTCCCTTGAGATCGGCCAGCTCCATCACCTTGCGATAGAGCACCTCGGTCTGGGCCCGATTGACCTGATAAAAGGATTGGGGGGCGATGCGATAGCGTTTGCCCAGCAGAATATCTTCAATATGGCCCGGGCCAAAGACCGTTTCGGTCCGCTTGCCCAAAACAACGTTGGTATTGCGGTCGTTATAGTTGATGGCAACGGTGCGCACCATGGGGAAATCGGCGGTCAGCTCCGCGGCAAAGGCATTTTTGAGCGGGAATTCGGTGGCATTGACCACCAGGCAGACCATAATTTCGCCGGTGGCCTCCCCTCGCCGCAGGTAAAGATGGCGCACCAAGCCGGTATAGCCCTGCTCCTCATAGGCGGACAGATGGTGCTTTTCCATAAAAGAAAGGGTCCATTCCAGAATGGCATTGAAGATGGGCGGTTGGATGGCGCAGGGCGCGCCGCTTACGATTCCGTGACTGCCCGGGGCATAAAATCCCCCTTGGGGCTTGCCCTTGATCCGGCGGATGGGGTATTGGGCTTTGTTGCGGTAGGCGGTTTGTTTTTCGGCGGCGATGGGGGTTGAGATTTTCAGGGAAAGCCCGCCGATCCGCTCCAGCTGGGCCTGCACCCGCGCGCCCTTCAGCCGCACCTCTTCCTCATAGGAAAGATGCCAAAAGGCGCACCCTCCGCACCGACTGCCCAAGGGGCAGGCGGATTCCACCCGATAAGGGGAAGCTTTCAGCAGGCGGAGGAGCTTACCGTAGCCAAAGCGTTTGCCCGCCTTGACCACCAAAACCTCCGCCTCCTCCCCTGCGATGGTGCCGGGGACGAATAAAACATACCCATCGACCCTGCCGATGCCGAAACCCTCTTCGGTATAATCTTCAATATAAATTTTCAAAAGGTCGTTTTTCTTCATATCATTCATTTTAGCACGAAATTTGTTTACAAACAACTCTATTTACAAAAATATATTGCCATGTTATACTGTAATTTAGTAATTTATGAAGGAGAGATGGTCGTGCAAAGAGTATTTCGGGGGATATCTGCGCTATTGGTGATGCTTTTGGTCTTGGGAATGCTTGCATCCTGCAACGGAACGAAATATGCCATCACCGTTGACGATAAGGTGGTGACCGAAGAGGATTATAAACGAAATGTTTATACCCTGCGGGAAAACTATGTTTCTGCCATCGGCGCAACCGAAACCAAGGAGATGTGGACCGATCCCCTGGAGGACGGCAACACCATGTCCCAGGTGTTTGTGGACTATCTGGAGGATTACCTGATACAGAATAAGCTTTACGCCCTGCAGTTTGATAAGCTGGGCCTTTCCTTCACCGAAGAGGAGGATGGGGTGATCCAGCAGTCCCTTTCGGATATGATCGAGGCTTATGGCAGTATGTCGGCCTTCAATCAGGCGTTGGCCGATGGGTTTTATACCTATGAGGAATATCTGGAGGAGGTTTATGATTCCGCCAAAAAGAGCCGCGTTTTAAAATATTATTTCGGGGAAGAGGGTGAGAACCCCGTTTCGGTGGGCCAACTTAAGGAATATTATGCCGAAAAGTACGCCCGCGTGAAATATATCTATATCTCCAAGCTGGATGAGGAAACAGGCGAGGTTCTGGAAGGGACCGGCCTGCGGGAGATCCGTCAAAAGGCCGATGAGGTTTTGGATTCTGCCAAGCGGGAGAGTGAAGCGGTCTCCTTTGAGGATCTGATCGGGATGCATAGCGCCATCACCTCCATTAAGGATGAAGGGATGGTCGTTTCCAAAGACGGAGGCTCCGATCCCACACTGGAAGAGGCGGCGATGGAGATGAAGGTGGGCGAGATCCGCCTGGTGGATACCGAATATGCCTATCTGATCGTCAAGCGCTACGACGGAACGGCCGATGAATTTTTCACCGCCACCGTTCAGCAATCCACCCTGGAAGAGTTTTGCGCCGAGGAGATTTCCGCCCTCATCGAAGAGTGGCGCGCCGATGCTAAGATCAAGATCAATCAAGGAATTATCAAAAAATACCGCCCCGAAAAATTGGTGGAAGAATAATACTTTATTTTTCATAGAGTATATGGTAGAATAGTAATTGTAAGAATTTTGAAAGTCGGGTGAAGAGATGGATCGAATCATCATCAACGGCCCTTGCCGCTTGGAAGGCGAGGTCGATATATCCGGGGCAAAGAACGCGATCGTTGCGATCCTGCCCGCCGCCATGCTGGTAGACGGTGTCTGCCGCATTGAAAACGTTCCCCAGATCAGCGATGTTGAGAATATCTGCAACATTCTGATCGCCATGGGTGCAAAGGTCAACCGCGCCGAGGGCAAGACCTTGGAGGTGGATTGCTCGGCGGTCCGTTGCACCGAGGTGCCTTATGAATATGCCCGCAAGTTCCGCGCTTCCTATTATTTTTTGGGCGCGCTCTTGGGTCGGTTCGGCAATGCCAAGGTGGCTTTGCCCGGCGGGTGCCATCTGGGCGCGCGCCCCATTGATCAGCATATCAAGGCCTTTGAGCAGCTGGGGGCGCAGGTGGATATTCTCCACGGCAACGTTCATTGCACCGCTGATAAATTGGAAGGCAACGATATTTATTTAGATATGGTCTCGGTGGGTGCTACCATCAACGCCATGCTGGCGGCGGTCAAGGCCGAGGGGCTGACAGTGATCGAAAACGTGGCCAAAGAGCCCCATATCGTCGACGTTGCAAACTTTTTAAACTCCATGGGCGCCAATATCCGCGGCGCAGGCACCGACGTTATCAAGGTGCAGGGTGTGGATCGGTTGCTGGGCGGCAGCTATGCGGTCATCCCCGACCAGATCGAAGCGGGCACCTTTATGGCCGCGGCCGCGGCCACCGGCGGGAGAGTTTTGGTCAAGAATGTGATCCCCAAGCATATGGAATGTATCTCCGCCAAATTGGAGGAGATGGGGGTTTTGATCGAGGAATATGACGATAGCATCTTAGTGGATGCCACTGCGCCTTTGAAGAAAGCCAATATCAAGACAATGCCCTATCCCGGTTTCCCCACCGATATGCAACCCCAGATGGCAACGGTGATGTTGCGGGCGGAAGGCACCAGCAAGATCAACGAAGGGGTTTGGGACAGTCGGTTCAAATATACCGAAGAGCTGATCCGCATGGGCGCCGAGATTGCGGTAGCCGGTAAGGTGGCCACCATCGAGGGCGGTCGGCAGTTGCTGGGCGCGCCGGTGCGGGCCTGCGATCTGCGGGCGGGCGCCGCCATGGTGATCGCCGGACTGATGGCCCAGGGAACCACCACCATCGAGGATATCGACCATATCCGCCGCGGCTATGAGCGGATCGTTGAAAAGTTCGCCTCCTTGGGGGCGGATATCCGCCTGATTTTGGATTAAATTTACCTTATATATATAAAAGCAGGGCTTGGAAGAAGCTCTGCTTTTCTTTTGTGCGGATTGACCGAATTTATCCAAAATGGATAAGCAAGAATTAAAAAACCGCACAATAGATTTGGCCGATTTCAAAAGAACATTACGCAAATTGTGTTAAAAAAGACACATAAAGTAATGTCAATTTTTAAGGGGCTTTGCTATAATTATACTAACTAATAATGGATACGTACCTCTTGGGGGATTTTTTACCCTTTTGCAGGGCCTCAGGTGTGCGTATTGAAGGAGGATAACCTATGTTTAAAAGAGTAGGCGCAATCGTTGTAACTATTGCCATGTTGCTTTCGATGGCGTGCACCTTCTCCCTGGCTTCTGCCGCTGATAATATGGCGCTGGAAGTTTTGGTGGAAGATAATGTGCAGGCCGTCAACCCCGGCGATAAAGTTACTATCGAAGTAAACGTCGTAAATCAGACTGCCGCACTTTGCGGTATCACCGTTTTGGGTAAGTTTGATACTACCAAATGGGATATTGAAGAGGCAGATATTTCTGCGGTTGATCTTTCGCCCCTGACCTTTGTACCTGTCTTGGATAAGAGTGCAGAGGCCGAGGCAAATATCAGCGCAGTTTGGATGGGCTGGCCGGAAATTCTTCCTGCCCAGGAATATAATATTCTCCGCCTGACCTTTACCGCCAAAGAAGAGGCTGATCTGGGAGATTCCACCTTCAGCTTCTGGTTCAAGGAAGACGGTATGGTCAATGCGGCCGATAACTTCACCGGGTTCAGCACTGAAACGGTTACCGCAAGCGTAGCTGTTGCGGATGTTGTGCCGGTTACTTTGGCTGCATCCGTTGTGGGCGATCCTGCTTTTATCAAGGCAGGCGATAACGTAACCGTTCAGGTAAGCGTGAAGAATTATGCGGGCAATTGGGCCGGCATGACCATCGAGGGTTCTTATGATAAGAACCTGGTTTCCCTTTCTGCCGAAGGGGTCAACGCCATCGGCTTGGGTGCAAACGCTCCTGTTCTTGTCCTGGACGATGGCCGCGTGGCTGTTACCTGGATGAATGCCGAAAATATGGCGGGTGAGGCTGAGTTTGTGGCTCTTACCCTGACCTTCACTGCTCTGGAAGATATTTCCGGCAACGCCATCTTCAATTTCTCCTTCAAAGATGGCGGCGTGATCAGCATCGGTGCCAATGGTTCCTATAATGCGCTGGTCGCCGGATCCGCTTATGTGAAAGACGCTCCCGCGCTGAATGTGGAGATCAAGGATGTCGTTCCCATGTTCCCCACTGTTACTGCGCAGGCAGATGCTGTTAAGCAGGGCGAGACGGTGAACTTTATTGTAAGCGCCGGGGACTATGCGGGCAATCTTTGGGGTATCTCCTTTGAAGGTACCTTCGATGCCGCAAAGTTTACCGCCGCGATCGAGCCTGTTGCTGCGGATGGCGTTACCGCCACTCCCGTTGTGGATAACGTCAACGGCACTTATGCAGTTGTCTTTATCTCTACCGATGTGATCGCCAACGCTCCCGGGTTCATCGTGAAGCTGACTGCTAAGGATGATGCTGCCCTGGGCGATGCTGCCTTAACTGCTAAGTTTAAGGCCGACGGTATGGTTGGTGTGGGTTATGCACCCGCTCCTGCCGAGGAATATGTTTCCACCCCCGCCGAAGATGTTGTTGAGATCCAGAGGGGATTTGTTCCGATGGCTGCGGTCTTCGCTTCCGGTGCGGATTTTGTTAAGCAGGGCGAGGTCGTTGAATTCGGTGCCTATGCAGAGAATTATCTCGGCAACCTCTGGGCCATCACCTATGAAGGTACCTTCGACGCCGCCAAGTTTGAGGCTGAGATCGTGGCCAATCCCGCTGCGGGCGTAACCGTTATCCCTGTTGTGGATAACACCAACGGTACCTATGCGGTTGTCTTTATCTCTGCCAACGCGATTGCCGCGTCTCCCTCCTTTACTTTGAAACTTACCGCCAAGACCGATGCGGTTCTGGGCGATGCGAATGTAACCGTTGGTTTGAAGGCCGACGGTATGATCGGTGAAAATTATGTGGCAATGCCCCAGGAAGAGTTTTCTGCCGATAAGGATGAGCTGACCGTTGAGGTTAAGAGCGGATTCCAGCCCGTTGCTCCCACCATCAATGCTTCTGCAGAAAGTGTGAAGCAGGGCGAGACCGTCGATGTTACCGTCGGTACTGAGAATTATCTCGGCAACCTCTGGGCCATCACCTATGAAGGCACCTTCGACGCCGCCAAGTTTGAGGCTGAGATCGTGGCTAATCCCGCCGTAGGCGTAACCGCTATTCCTGTTGTGGATAACGCCAACGGCACCTATGCAGTTGCTTTTATCTCCGCCAACGCGATTGCTGAGGCTCCCTCCTTCACTTTGAAACTCACCGCAAAGACCGATGCGGCTTTGGGTGATGCCGGTGTTACCGTAGGCTTCAAGGCCGACGGTATGATCGGAGAGGGTTATGCGGCAATGCCCGAAGCAGAGTTCTCTGCGGAAGATGTTGATGCTACCATCAATGTTGAGCTGGGCGTTCAGATTCTGACCCCCTATGCGAATATCAATGCTTCTGAAGTTAAGCAGGGCGAGACTGTTGATGTTACCATCGGCGCTTTGAAATATGCCGGCAACCTTTGGAGTATCGCTTATGAAGGTACTTTCGATGCTGCAAAGTTCAGCGCAGAGGTTGTTGCTACCCCCGCTGCTGGCGTAACTGCTGTTCCTGTTGTGGATAATACCAACGGCACCTATGCAGTTGTATTCCTTTCTGCCAACGCGATTGCCGAGGCTCCCTCCTTCGTTTTAAAACTCACCGCCAAGACCGATGCGGCGCTGGGTGATGCCACCATCACCGCAGGCTTCAAGGCCGACGGCATGATCGGTGAAAATTATGTTCAGCTTCCTGCCGGCGATTATACCGCCGTTGCTCCCGATGTAACCGTTGAGGTTACCGAGGGCGTCCCCGCAGGCTGCGACCATGAGTATACCGGCGAGTGGCTGAAGGACGACGAAGGCCACTGGAAAGAATGTGACCATTGCGAAGAGCCCACCGCCAAGATTCCCCATAGCGGCGAGGACGATGGTGATTGCACCACCGCCGTTGTCTGCGAATGCGGCCATGAGATCACCCCCGCCAATGCCGACCATACCTTGGGCGAATGGCAGAAGGACGATGAAGGCCACTGGAAAGAATGTGATAACTGCGATTATGCTACCGATAAGGTAGGCCATAGCGGCGAGGACGATGGTGATTGCACCACCGCCGTTGTCTGCGAATGCGGCCATGAGATTACTCCCGCCAATGCCGACCATACCTTGGGCGAATGGCAGAAGGACGATGCAGGCCACTGGAAAGAGTGCGACAACTGCGATTATGCTACCAATAAGGTAGGTCATAGCGGCGAGGACGATGGTGATTGCACCACCGCCGTTGTCTGCGAATGCGGCTATGTTATCACTCCTGCCAATGCCGACCACACCCTGGGCGAATGGCAGAAGGACGATGAAGGCCACTGGAAAGAGTGCGACAACTGCGATTATGCTACCAATAAGGTAGGTCATAGCGGCGAGGACGATGGTGATTGCACCACCGCAGTTCTTTGCGAATGCGGCCATGAGATCACTCCTGCCAATGCCGACCATACCTTGGGCGAATGGCAGAAGGACGATGAAGGCCACTGGAAAGAGTGCGACAACTGCGATTATGCTACCAATAAGGTAGGTCATAGCGGCGAGGACGATGGTGATTGTACCACCGCCGTTGTCTGCGAATGCGGCTATGAAATTATCGCCGCCAATCCCTCCCATACCGGCAACGGTGAATGGGCTTGGAACGATGAAGTCCATTGGCAGGCTTGCGTAAACTGCGGCATGCCCACCGATGAGGTTGAACATACCCATGTAGCCGATCCCTTCGATTGCACCATGCCTTGGGTCTGCGAATGTAGCCATGAGATCGAAGGCAACCTCGATCATGATTTCGAAAACGGCGAATGGGATTATGACGGTTTCGGCCATTGGAAGGTCTGCGCCGATTGCGAATGCACCGGCGATAAGTATGATCACGTTGAGCCGGAGGACGATTTCGATTGCACCACCGCTCTGATCTGCGAATGCGGTTATGTCTTTACTCCTGCAAACGATTCCCACGACTTCAGCGCAATGCCCTATCATGATGGCGTAGAGGGCGCAGAAGCCGGCCACTACTACTACTGCTCCAGAAGCGGTTGCTGGGGTGAGGAATATGAGCCCTGCTCCTTCACTGCTACCGTTGTTCCCGAGACCTGTATTGAAGACGGTTATACCGCCTATCGCTGCACCAAGTGCCACTACGGCTATATCGATAATATCGTTCCCGCCCATGGGAATCATACCGGTATCGTCCTGCAGTATAAGGCACCCTCCAGCGATGCGAACGGTGCTCAGGGTATTGTTGTGAAGTACTGCTCCGGCGGTCACCATGTTCTGGAAGAGATCAAGGATGTACCTGCAGGTCATCCCTTCCCCGATGTTCAGAATCCCAATGAATGGTATTATGATGCGGCCGTCTTCTGTAAGGCATTCAATATCATGAAGGGTGATGAAAACGGCAACATGAACTTTGCCAACCCCATCACCAGAGGCGAGTTGGTAACTGCTCTGGGTAGAATCATCGCTCCCGATGTAGAAACCAATATGTCTGCAGCCGAATTTGAGGCTTACCTTGCAGCGCAGGGTAGCAGAGTAACCGGCATGACTTCCGGCTCCAACCTGACCGATGTTGCAGGTACCTTCTATGAGAGATATGCCAAGCTGTTTGCTAAGTGGGGCATTGTTACCGGTTATGAGGACGGTTCCTTCCGCGGCAACAATAATATTACCCGCGAAGAAATGGCAACTCTGCTCTATCGCTTCACCGAAGCATATTGCGGAACCACCAATGTTTCCTTCGGTGCTCCTGCCGCTGGATTCAACGATGCATCCACCATCTCCGCTTGGGCAGTTCCCTATGCCAACTGGGCAGGCCAGGTAGGCTTGTTCCGTGGCGATGAAAACGGCAACTTCAATCCCAAGAATAACGCCAGCCGTGCTGAGATCGCGATGGTATGCTATCGTATGCTGCCTGTTCTGATGAACATTCAGTTCATCTAAGAACCGATCAGCAGGTAAATAAATGAAAATAGCCACCCGAGAAAGTTTCCTTTCTCGGGTGGCTTTCTATTTGCGCGGCTGCAAAAAATAGATGTTTAAGTGGGTGCTCCTCGCCTCAACACAAATGAATTGTGTTGTATGGAGCGATCAGTACAATTCAATTGTGCTCCAAACACAAATAAATTGAGTTGAAGCAGGTTGTGAAGAATCGGCCCAAATGAATTGGTACGGATACGTCCAATGGATAAAGTAGTACAATTAAATTGTACTCCCTCCCGGCACAATTAAATTGTGTTAAAATGATCAGTACAAATAAATTGTACTCCCAACACAAATGAATTGTGTTGAAACGAGCGGTACAAATTAATTGTACTCCCAACACAAATGAATTGTGTTGAAATGTTCAATACAATTAAATTGTACTCGCTCATTTGGTATAGGTGGTCTTAACACAAATGATTTGTATTAAAGTGGGTACCGAGGGCGTCGCCCCCTACAAGGATTAAGGGGGGTTAGTGCTGTATCAAATGTATTGGTACAGTATCGATGCGGGGATGTAGTACAATTAAATTGTACTGACACAAATGATTTGTGTTAAGGCGGGGCGATGTAGGCATCGCCCCCTACAAGGTATAGGTGAATTGCGTGTACCAAATGAATTGGTACAGCATTAATGATGGAATGAATACAATTTGATTGTACTCCCAACACAAATGAATTGTGTTGAAACGATTAGTACAAATAAATTGTACTCCCAACACAAATGAATCGTGTTGAAACGATCAGTACAATAAATTGTACTCTTAACACAAATGAAATGTGTTGAAACGATCAGTACAATTAAATTGTACTCAATGGTAAAGCTGAAGACCGCCCAAATTGGATGGGATTCTATTGAATCAAATTTCGAAAATCAGAGGGCGTCAAAATCAATGCAGTATAGAAGAAACCATTGACCACCCAAAATGGATGCGGATTTCGTCAAACGGATCCCGCTGCTGTATCGAGATACCGCAAGCGGTCCGTTTGACGGAGAACCATAAAAAAGAACATCCCTTTCGGGATGTTCTTTCCTATATTTGGTGTTCCGCGCCATTTTCGGCGGTCAATATTTTGCTACAATGGCTTGCATTTGATCTTGCTTCTCTTCCATTTCTGCGACCAACTTGAACTGGGTATGTGCCCGATCCAAATTATGCTCGGGATAAGCAGTCTTGAAATAAACGTCGCCGTTTAAGTAGTCGGCCAAGAAACGAATGCCGCATTCCAGCGTCATCATCCATGCGCCGGTGGGCAGAAGATCCTTTTCGGCCTCGGAAAGGACATTGTTGCATCCTTCCAAGAAACCCTTGGTATAAGCTTCGAAAAGTTCCAGATCCATCTGCACCTTATCGAGATCCTTTTCATCCTCGGCGGCAGTGGATGCGCCGAAGCGGATGGAATCGCCGAAATCAAAGATGGCCTGACCGGGCATAATGGTATCCAGGTCAATAACACAAACGCCGTCGCCGGTCTCGGGATCCAGCAAAACGTTATTCAGCTTGGTATCGTTATGGGTAACCCGCAGAGGGAGCACACCTTGGGCCTGCAGATCCATCACAAGGGATGCATCCTTTTCCCGCGCCAATGCGAATTCGATTTCTTCCTGCACCGATGCGGCTCTTCCTGCAGTATCCTTTTCGATCGCCTCATGCAGCTGCTTGAAGCGGCTGGGGGTATCGTGGAAATGGGGAATAGTCTCAAAAAGGGTATCGGCGGGGTAATCGTTGAGCAATGCCTGGAAATGGCCAAAGGCCTTACCGCTGGCATAGAAATCATGGGGATTACGGGCGGCATTGAGTGCCATCAGATCACCCTGAAAACGGTAGGCGCGCCAAGCGCCTTCCTCGCCGTCGTAATAGAGATTACCATCCTTGGTTTTAATGAAGGTCAGGGTCTCCCGATTGGGGTCGCCCTCCTGCTCCACCAATCTCTTTTTAAGAAATTCGGTAACGTTGAAAACGTTTTCCATCAACCCCTGGGGATTGGTAAAAACATAGGTATTGATCTTTTGCAGAATGTATTCGGATCCTTTTTCGGTTTTTACCAAAAGGGTTTCGTTGATATGGCCGCTACCAAAGGGCTGCGCCTCAACCACCTTGCCATCAAAGGCGAAGGCTTCGGTTACTTTTAAAAGATGATCGGTCATCTTGGTTTATTCCTCCCAAAGTTTTTCGGGGTATTTGCCGGAATCCTTCAGGCTCTGAATGCCCGCCTCAACCGCCGGCTTATCCTCTTTATAGGTTACGCCGAACCACTTATCTTCGCTGCGCATCACCTTAACGGTGGCAGCTTTCTCCTGCAACAGCTCATCCACAACGATGGGCAGGAAGAACTCGCCCTTGAGGGGGTTCTCGACAACGGTCTTTTTGAGGAATTCAGGGAACTTACGCTCCAAAGCGCGCAGATAGGCCAAGGGGAAGCCCCACATATTCATGGAAACGGTAGCGGTGTTGGAAACAGGGGTGAAGGTTTCGCCGCCGTCCTCGGAGAAATGAGCCTGACCGTCGATCTTCTGGATCATGGTGCGCTCATCGATCTTTTGGAGATAGTCCTTCTCGTCTACACGGCAGACACCGCGGGCAACGTGGCCGTTATCGGTGAGGGTGTTTTCCAGAATATAACCCACCATGGAGATGCTCATGGGATCGGTCTCCTCGGTGTTCTTCAAAAAGTCGTAGAGCTTAACGAAAGCATCCCGGCCGTAGAAATCGTCGGCATTGATAACAGCGAAGGGTGCATCCAAAAATTCTCTGCAGCAGAGAATGGCATGGCCGGTGCCCCAGGGCTTTACCCGCTCGGCGGGGATCTCGATCAAGCCTTCGGGGATCTTATTCATCTCCTGATAAGCATAGTGGACCTCGGCGATTTTTTCGATGCGGTTGCCGATGACCTCCTTAAAATCTTTGGCGATCTGCTCTTTGATAACAAAGACAAACTTTTTAAAGCCTGCCTTCATGGCATCGTAGATGGAATAGTCCATGATGATATGGCCCTGGGGATCCACCGGGTCGATCTGCTTGAGGCCACCGTAGCGGCTACCCATCCCTGCGGCCATGATAACTAAAATCGGTTCACTCATTGAAAAGTACCTCCTGAGTTGGTTTTCTTCCTTATATAATATATAGGCATTTGTATTATACCATCCTTTTTTCAATATGTAAAGACATGAAAAGTTCAAAATTGGTTACAAACCTATATTTTGGGTAAAAATTGCGAAAAAATACCATAAATTGTGGCTTGTGCAGAATGACAGAAATTCAAGAAAAAACTTTGTAAAAAAAGTAGATTTTTTTTGAAAAAACACTTGAAATTCCCGGATGAGTGTGTTATGATATTCAGGCATGACTGTGGAATGCGATGATGCGGGAGGTGGCCATAGCGCCGATTTTTCCCCGGCGTATATGGGGAATTTCCGCGGAGCAGCTCGGCTTGAAGCCGGGCGACATATCAGAGGAAAGCAAAGAAAGCCGTTCCTTGGAACTGCGCAGATTGGCTGCGTAAGCCGCTTTTCGGAAGGCGACTTTGTTCGGGCTTTATGCCCGGTTTATTTTAGCCCCTCGGTGAAACACCCGGGTGTGTGTTAAAGAATTTTCCGTTAAAGTCGCTAAAATCCCAAGGTCAAATTTAAAAAGGAGGCAAACAAGAAATGGCTGAAAAAATCAGAATCAGAATCAAGGGCTACGATTCCACCCTGGTGGATCAGGCTGCTCAGAAGATCCTGGAGACCGCCCAGAGAACCGGCGCGGTTGTATCCGGTCCGATCCCTCTCCCCACCAAGAAAGAGGTCGTTACCATTCTGCGCGCTGTTCATAAGTATAAGGATAGCCGCGAGCAGTTTGAGCGTCGCACCCATAAGCGTCTGATCGACATTGTTAAGCCCGCAGCAAAGACTGCTGAGGCTCTGGCAAGCGTAGAACTTCCTGCCGGCGTTGAGCTTGAGATCAAGCTGTAAGCAACCGGGAAGAAGGTCATGTTGGTGCAAACCAACCAATAACCAAATGGAGGTAAGTTAAATGAAGAAAGGTATTATCGGTAAGAAAATCGGAATGACCCAGGTCTTCGACGAGATGGGTAACGTCATTCCGGTAACAGTCATCCAGGCAGGTCCCTGCACAGTTGTTCAGAAGAAGACCGTTGAGAACGACGGTTATTCCTCCTTGCAGCTGGGTTATCAGGATCTGGCCGAAAAGAAAGTCACCAAGCCTATGAAGGGTCACTTCGATAAGGCCGGCGTGGCTTATAAGAAAGTTTTGAAAGAGTTCCGCCTCGAAGATGCGGAAAACTACAATGTCGGTGATGTCATCACTGCAGACGCCTTCGAAATCGGCAGCTGCGTTGATGTAACCGGTATCTCCAAGGGTAAGGGCTTCGCCGGTACCATCAAGAGATATCACGGCCAGCGCTCCGGTCCTATGACCCACGGTTCCGGCCCCATCCATCGCCACGCAGGTTCCATGGGCGCTTGCTCTTCTCCCTCTCGTATTTATAAAGGTAAGAAGATGCCCGGCCACATGGGTGCTGTTCAGGTAACAGTCCAGAATCTCGACGTAGTAAAGGTCGACGTTGAGAACAATCTTTTGGTGGTTAAGGGTGCGATCCCCGGCCCGAAGGGCTCGATCGTAACCGTTAAGAACACCGTTAAAAATGGTTAAGTAAGGGGGTAAATTGAAATGGCTAATATTGATGTATTCGATATGAGTGGTGCGAAAGTATCCACCATGGACCTTGCAGATTCCATTTTTTGCGTAAAGGTTAACGAAGCTGCTATGCATATGGCAGTTACCAATTATCTTGCAAATCAGCGCCAGGGCACTCAGTCTGCGCTGACCCGCGCCGAAGTTTCCGGCGGCGGCATCAAACCCTGGCGTCAGAAGGGTACCGGCCGCGCCCGTCAGGGCTCTACCCGTGCTCCCCAGTGGACCCACGGCGGTATCGTTTTTGCGCCCAAGCCCCGCGACTATCGGTTCAGCATGAACAAGAAGGTAAAGAAGCTGGCTCTTCTTTCCGCCATCTCTTCCAAGCTGGCCGAGGGCAAGCTGATCGTTCTCGATAAGATCGATATGAACGAATATAAGACCAAGACGGTTGTAGGCATGATGAAGGCTCTGAACGTGGAGAATGCGCTGGTGGTCAACGATGTGACCAACCTCTTCTTTGTGAAGAGCGCCGCAAACATCCCCGGTGTCAAGGCCGCTCGTGTAAACACCATCAACACCTACGAGATCCTGAAGCACGACACCTTGATCCTGACTCAGGACGCCGTGAAGAAACTTGAGGAGGTATATGCATAATGAAATCTTGCTACGATATTATTATGAAACCCATTGTCTCCGAGAAAACCATGGCTTCCATGCAGGATAAGACCTATGTCTTCAAGGTAGCAAAGGATGCCAATAAGATCGAGATCAAAAATGCGGTTGAGGAAATCTTCAAGGTTTCCGTTGAAAAGGTTACCACTGTGAACGTACGTGGTAAGGAAAAGAGAATGGGCGTCCATGTCGGCACCACTGCTGCTTGGAAGAAAGCCTATGTGAAGTTGACTGCTGATTCAAAGACCATCGAGTTCTTTGACGGCATGATGTAAGGGAGGAGAACGTAATGGCTATCAAAACTTATAAACCTACTTCTCCGGCCAGACGCCAGATGAGCAATGTGGACTACAGCTGCCTTTCCAAGGACGCTCCCGAGCGCTCTCTGCTGACCAGCCTGAAAAAGCACGCCGGCAGAAACAGCTACGGCCGCATCACCGTTCGTCATCAGGGCGGCGGCAACAAAGTCAAGTACAGAATCATTGACTTTAAGAGAAACAAGTTTGATGTTCCCGCAACGGTAACATCCATCCAGTATGACCCCAATCGTACCGCTTTCATCGCTCTGCTGCAGTATGAGGATGGCGAAAAGTCCTATATCATCTGCCCCGAAGGCCTGAAGGTCGGCGATACCGTCATCTCCAGCACCACCGCGGATATCAAGCCCGGTAACGTGCTGCCCATCGAAAACATCCCTGTCGGTACCGTTATCCACAACATCGAGCTCTACCCCGGTAAGGGCGCCCAGTTGGTTCGCTCCGCCGGTAACAGCGCTCAGCTGATGGCGAAGGAAAACGGCTACGCTCAGGTCCGCCTGCCCTCCGGCGAGGTTCGCTTGGTTCGCCTCAACTGCGTTGCAACCATCGGTGTTGTTTCCAACGGCGAGCATGCAAACGTTTCCATCGGTAAGGCCGGCAGAAAGCGTCATATGGGTATTCGTCCTACCGTTCGCGGTTCTGTTATGAACCCCTGCGATCACCCCCACGGTGGTGGTGAAGGTAAGTCCCCCATCGGCCGCAGCGGCCCTGTAACCCCCTGGGGTAAGCCCACTCTGGGTTACAAGACCAGAAGCAAGAAGAACAAGACCGACAAGTTCATTGTGAAGCGTCGGAATGCGAAGTAATCTGGAAGGAGGCATATAGAGAATGAGTAGAAGTGTTAAAAAGGGACCTTTTGTTGACCCTAAGCTTTTCGCAAGAATTCAGGCTATGAATGAATCCGGCGAGAAGAGAGTTCTCAAGAGCTGGTCCAGAGCATCCACCATCTTTCCGGAGTTTGTAGGCCATACCATCGCCGTTCATGATGGCAGAAAGCATGTGCCTGTATATGTAACCGAGGATATGATCGGTCATAAGCTGGGTGAGTTTGCACCCACCAGAACTTTCAAGGGCCATGCCGGCTCTAAGACCACGAAGTAAGGAGGAAGAACGAAATGCAAGCAACTGCACATTTGAAATATCTCAGAATCTCTCCTCGTAAGGTAAGCGTGGTTTTGGATCTGATCCGCAATAAGCCCGCCAAGTACGCTGTAGCGATTCTGCAGAACACCAATAAGGCCGCCTCTGAGCCCGTTTGCAAGCTGCTCAAGAGCGCCATGGCCAACGCCGAGAACAACAACGGCATGGATGTGGATAAGCTGGTTGTAGCTAAGTGCTATGCCTGCCCCGGCCCCATCCTGAAGAGAATCATGCCCAGAGCACAGGGCAGAGCGTTCCGCATCAATAAGCGGACCTCTCACGTGACTATTGTATTGGAGGAGGCGTAATCATGGGTCAGAAAGTAAATCCCCACGGCCTGAGAGTCGGGGTTATTAAGAACTGGGATTCCAGATGGTTTGTTGCCGATAATAAGATCGGCGATCTGATCCTGGAAGACAATAACATTCGTAAGTTTCTGAAGAAGAAGCTCTATGCCGCCGGTGTTCCCACCATCGAGATCGAGCGTACCGCCGATGGCAACAGCATCCGCATCTTCCTGCATTGCGCCAAGCCCGGTCTTGTTATCGGCCGCGGCGGTGCAGAGATCGAGAAGCTGAAGAAGGAATTGATGGATATGACCGGCAAGAAGGTCAACATCAATATCGTCGAAGTGAAGAATATGGACACCAGCAGCCAGTTGGTTGCTGAAAACATTGCTCAGCAGCTGGAAAAGCGTATCGCTTTCCGCCGCGCAATGAAGAAGGCGATCGGCAACACCATGAGAACCGGCGCGAAGGGTATCAAGGTTATGGTATCCGGCCGTTTGAACGGTGCTGAAATCGCCAGAAGCGAATGCTATCACGAGGGAACCATTCCTCTGCAGACTTTGAGAGCTGATATCGACTACGGTTTCACCGAGGCTAATACTACCTACGGTAAGATCGGCGTTAAGGTTTGGATCTATAAGGGTGAGATCCTTAACGATGTCAAGAAGGCTCCGAAAAAAGAAGGGGGAGCTAAGTAATGTTAATTCCGAAGAGAGTTAAATACAGAAGAGTACAAAGAGGCCGCATGAAGGGTAAGGCTACCCGCGGCAATACCATCGCTTACGGTCAGTTTGGCCTGCAGGCTCTTGAGCCCGCCTGGATCACCAACAATCAGATCGAGGCCGCCCGTATTGCGATGACCCGTTACCTCAAGAGAGGCGGACGGGTATGGATCAAGATCTTCCCCGACAAGCCGGTAACTGCGAAGCCCGCTGAAACTCGCATGGGTTCCGGTAAAGGTTCGCCCGAGTATTGGGTAGCAGTTGTTAAGCCGGGCCGCATCCTCTTTGAGATCGCGGATGTCCCCGAAGAGCTGGCTCGCGAGGCGATGCGTCTTGCAATGCACAAACTGCCCATCAAGTGCAAGTTTGTGGTGAAGGAAACTGAAGGTGGTGACGAAGAATGAAGGCTAATAAAGTAAGAGAACTTAATGCAACCGAACTGAATAGCAAGCTCAATGACCTGAAGAAGGAGCTTTTTAACCTGAAATTCCAGCACGCGACCAATCAGTTGGATAATCCCCAGCGGATCGTCGCTGTCAAGAAGGACATCGCTCGTGTGAATACGATTCTTCGTGAGCTTGAGCTCCGTGAGTCCAAGTAATCTTTAAAGGAGTGATATGAACATGGAAAGAACTTTGAGAAAGACCCGCGTTGGCGAGGTTATCAGCGATAAGATGGATAAGACCATCGTTGTAGCTATTAAAGACAATGTTAAGCACCCCTTGTATAAGAAGGTTATGAAGACCACTTACAAGCTGAAGGCTCATGACGAGAACAATGAGTGCGGCATTGGCGATACTGTAGAGGTTATGGAGACCAGACCTCTTTCCAAGGATAAGAGATGGCGCCTGGTTCGTATTATCGAGAAGGCGAAATAATTAAAGGAGGACTAAGTCGTGATACAGCAACAAACTTATCTTAAAGTTGCCGACAATACCGGTGCTAAAGAGTTGATGTGCATCCGTGTACTTGGCGGTACGAGAAGAAGATACGCAGGTATTGGCGATGTAGTTGTTTGCTCTGTTAAGAAAGCGGCTCCCGGCGGCACTGTTAAAAAGGGTGATGTCGTGAAGGCCGTTATCGTACGCACTGTTAAAGGCATCAAGAGAGCGGACGGTTCCAGCATCCGTTTCGATGAGAACGCGGCCGTTATTATTCGTGATGATAAAAACCCCAGAGGTACTCGTATCTTTGGGCCTGTGGCCAGAGAGCTGCGTGATAAGGATTACACCAAGATCCTTTCCCTGGCTCCCGAAGTGCTGTAAGAGGAGGTACGATCAGAATGAACAAATTGCATGTTAAAAAAGGTGATACCGTTCTGGTGATCTCCGGTGCTTCCAAGGGCCTTAAGGGTAAGGTTCTGGAAGTCAGCCCCAAGGAGGGCAAGGTCATCGTGGAGAAGGCCAATATGGTCATCAAGCACGTAAAGCCCCGCCGCCAGGGTGAGACCGGCGGCAGAGTTGAAGCCGAAGGCGCGATCTACGCATCCAAGGTTCAGGTTGTCTGCCCCAAGTGCAAGACTGCCGGCCGCATGGGTCATACCTATGTTATGGAAGGCGATAAGAAGATCAGCAAGCGTGTCTGCAAGAACAAAGATTGTGGCGAAATTTTCTAAGGAGGAGTAAAGAATATGTCTAGAATGTCTGAGCTTTACAGCAAAGAGATCGCTCCCGCCCTGATGAAGAAATTCGGTTACAAGAGCGTGATGCAGATCCCTAAGCTTGATAAGATTGTTATCAACGTCGGTTGCGGCGACGCTAAAGATAACGCAAAGGTAATTGATAATGTCTGCGCAGAGCTGGCACTCATTACCGGTCAGAAAGCGGTTGCCACCAAGGCCCGCAAGTCCGTTGCGAACTTCAAGGTCCGCGAGGGCATGAACATCGGCGCGAAGGTTACCCTGCGCGGCGAGAGAATGTATGAATTTTTGGATCGTCTGTTCAATATCGCTTTGCCGCGCGTGCGCGACTTCCGCGGTATCAATGCCAACGGCTTCGATGGCCGCGGCAACTATGCTTTCGGTATCAAAGAACAGCTGATTTTCCCTGAGATTCAGTATGATAAGGTCGAGAAGATCCGTGGTATGGACATTGTTTTCGTTACCACCGCGAAGACCGATGAA
>JAZODI010000044.1:0-13121 GCA_045596965.1 Eubacteriales bacterium
CGCTTGGCCTCCGACTTACTGCCGTTTCCAGGGACCGGGTGAGTTCATGCACCGTCTTGAGGGCAGACTTGCCTCCCTTCACGCTTTTATTAATTTCGCACCTGCCGACCGTTCCACCAGCATCCCCACGAGGAACTGGACCGTCCGAAATATAACCGCCGACCACATGCTTTCACTCTACAATCTGGATTCCAAGCGTGAATGGCAGGACGGCCCTATGGCGCAGGATATCCTTTTCGAGGACGTAGTCTGCACGAATATGCAGGAGGCTGTGAAGATAGACGACGGCGGTTGCCATTGCTCGGCCGTCACTCTCCGCCGTTGCAGACTGCACCTTGACCCGTCCGTCGAGCCCCAACCCCTGATCGACGCAGTCAGCTTTGATTCTCTGACGCTGGAGGACGTCACCTTGGACAATGACGGCCGAGGGGTAGGTATATCTGTCAAGAACGGAAATCTTCTGCGTCTGTCAGATTTGAACGGCAATACGCAGTACACCGTCGAAAACGTCACCGAGGTAATAAAATGACCATTGCAATAATCGGCGGCAACTGCGTTGGCAAATCTTCCCTGGCCGACGCACTTAAGGTAAAGCTAAACGCCACCGTATATTCCGGCAGGGATTATCTCCGTCTTGCGAAAAACGAACAGGAAGCACTGCAGCGCTTTAAGGCATTGCTTTCGGAGGCGATGCAGGGAGACCACGTTATTTACGTCATCTCGGAGCCTTCACAGCTTGTCTTGCTTCCCGACGGTGCGTTCCGCATCCTCGTTACCGCCGAGCTCGAGCTGATAAAGGAGCGTTTTGCCCGTCGCACCGGCGGTAAGCTCCCCGCCCCGGTCGAGGCCATGCTCGAAAGAAACCACGGATGCTTCGACTCCGAGCCTTGTGACCTCCACCTTATCTCCCCTTTCGACACCGACGCAGTCTGTGCCGAAATCGTCAAAACACTCAGATAACGCAAAAACATAAAAAAGGACAGGATAATGGGCTGTACTCTAAGATCCTGTCCTTTTTTATACAAGAAAAACTCCCGGAACGAAAGTTCCGGGAGTTTTAGGATCAATAATTACTCGATCTCAACAACAGCGCCCGAGCCGACGGTTCTGCCGCCTTCGCGGATAGCGAAGCGGAGACCCTTCTCGATAGCGATGGGGTAGATCAGTTCGACTTCCATGGTGACGTGGTCGCCGGGCATGCACATCTCAACGCCTTCGGGCAGCTTGATGACGCCGGTAACGTCAGTAGTTCTGAAGTAGAACTGGGGACGATAGTTGGTGAAGAAGGGGCTATGACGGCCACCTTCGTCCTTGGTCAGAACGTAAACCTGACCCTTGAACTTGGTGTGGGGATTGATGGAACCGGGCTTAGCCAGAACCTGGCCACGCTTAATGTCGGTTCTGTTAACACCACGCAGCAGAGCGCCGATGTTATCACCAGCCTCAGCATAGTCGAGCAGCTTACGGAACATTTCGATACCGGTAACAACGGTCTTGCGGGCTTCATCAGCCAGACCAACGATTTCGATTTCTTCGTTCAGTTTCAGCTGACCACGCTCTACACGGCCGGTAGCAACGGTACCACGACCGGTGATGGTGAAGACGTCCTCAACGGGCATCAAGAAGGGCAGATCAGCCTTTCTCTCGGGGGTGGGAATATAGGAGTCAACGTTGTTCATCAGCTCAACGATGGGAGCATAAGCGGGATCGTTGATATCGTTGCTTGCGCACTCGATAGCGCCCAGAGCGGTACCGCGGATGATGGGAATATCATCACCGGGGAACTCATACTCATTCAGCAGGTCGCGAATTTCCATCTCGACCAGATCCAGCAGCTCTTCGTCGTCAACCTGATCGCACTTGTTCATGAAAACAACGATGTTGGGAACGCCAACCTGACGGGAGAGCAGGATGTGCTCACGGGTCTGGGGCATGGGACCATCAGCAGCGGATACAACCAGGATCGCACCGTCCATCTGAGCAGCACCGGTGATCATGTTCTTAACATAGTCAGCATGTCCCGGGCAGTCAACGTGAGCATAGTGACGAGTGTCGGTCTCATACTCAACGTGAGCGGTGTTGATGGTAATACCTCTTTCTCTCTCTTCGGGAGCCTTATCGATGTTTGCATAATCGATGAAGTCGGCACCGCCGCGGAAAGAAAGAACCTTGGTGATAGCAGCAGTCAAAGTGGTCTTACCATGGTCAACGTGACCAATGGTACCAATGTTTACGTGGGGTTTGCTTCTCTCAAATTTAGCCTTTGCCATTTTGAGTTTCCTCCTTTAATGTGTTTGTTTGTTAGATAAGCCTATTTTAATATAAAATATTAGATATTGCAAGAGTTTTTAAGAAATTATTCGCTCTTTTGACGGGAGACGATAATCTTCTCTGCAATATTCTTGGGAACCTCCAGATAAGAATCCGGCTGCATGGTATACTGACCACGACCCTGAGTCTTACTACGCAGGTCGGTTGCATAACCGAACATTTCGCTCAGAGGTACCAAAGCGTCGATCTGGCGGGCACCGGGGATGGCTTCCATACCCTGAACCTGGCCACGACGGCTGTTGAGGTCGCCGATAACATCACCCATGTAATCCTCAGGGGTAACAACGACAACGCTCATGATGGGCTCCATCAGAACAGGATTACCCTTCTTCATCGCATCCTTGATAGCCATGGAACCGGCAATCTTAAATGCCATTTCAGAGGAGTCAACCTCATGATAAGAACCATCATAAAGAGTAACCTTCAGGTCAACAACCGGGAAGCCGGCCATGATACCTGCCTGCATTGCGCCCTGAATACCGGCATCAACAGCAGGCATATACTCCTTGGGAATCCCATCACCAACAACCGCATTGATGAACTCATAGCCCTTGCCGGACTCATTGGGCTCAACGCGAATCTTAACATGGCCGTACTGACCCTTACCACCGGACTGACGAGCATACTTCATATCGGAAGCACAAGCAGCACGAATGGTTTCTTTATAAGCAACCTGAGGTGCACCGACGTTTGCTTCGACCTTGAACTCACGCAGCAGACGGTCGACGATGATCTCCAGATGGAGCTCGCCCATACCGGCGATGATGGTCTGGCCGGTCTCTTCATCGGTCCAGGTGCGGAAGGTGGGATCTTCTTCAGCCAGCTTGGCCAAAGCAACCGCCATCTTCTCCTGAGAAGCCTTAGTCTTAGGCTCGATTGCAACACGGATAACGGGATCGGGGAATTCCATCGATTCCAAAATAACCTGGCGGGATTCATCGCAAAGAGTGTCACCGGTGGTAACATTCTTCAAGCCAACAGCGGCGGCGATATCACCGGTAAATACCTCGGTGATCTCCTGACGGTTGTTGGCGTGCATGGCAACGATACGGCCGATACGGTCTTTGGAACCCTTGGTGGAATTATAGATATGGCTACCGGCATTCAAAACACCGGAATAGACACGGAAAAAGCAGAGCTTACCAACAAAGGGATCGGTCATGATCTTGAAGGCCAGAGCGGCAAACGGCTCTTTATCATCGGCATGGCATTCGATCTCTTCGCCATCCGCATCCACGCCCTTGATGGCGGGAATGTCGGTGGGAGCGGGCATATAAGCAACGATATTATCGAGCAGCATCTGCACGCCCTTATTACGATAAGCAGTACCGCAGCAAACGGGAACCATGGTATTATCGATGGTTGCCTTGCGGATAGCGGCACGGATCTCATCCTTGGTGATCTCTTCACCCTCGAGATACTTCATCATCAGCTCTTCATCGGTCTCGGCAACTGCCTCGATCAGAGCATCATGGTACTCTTGGGCCTTATCCTTCATATCCTCGGGGATGGGCTCCTCGCGGAAGTCCTTACCCTGATCGTCATAATAGACCTCAGCGTTCATCTCGATCAGATCGACGATACCGCGGAAGGTATCTTCGAAACCGATGGGAAGCTGAACGGGAACGGCATTACACTTCAGACGGTCTTTCATCATCTGGACAACGCGATAGAAATCGGCGCCCATGATATCCATCTTATTGATAAATGCCATACGGGGAACGCGATACTTATCAGCCTGACGCCATACGGTTTCAGACTGGGGCTCAACGCCGCCCTTGGCGCAAAGAACGGTAACAGAACCGTCCAATACACGCAGGGAACGCTCTACTTCAACAGTAAAGTCCACGTGGCCCGGAGTATCGATAATATTGAGACGATGACCCTTCCACTGGCAGGTGGTAGCCGCGGAGGTGATGGTGATACCACGCTCCTGCTCTTGCTCCATCCAGTCCATAGTGGCGTCGCCATCATGGGTCTCGCCGATCTTATGGTTTCTGCCGGTATAGAAGAGGATACGCTCAGTAGTAGTCGTCTTACCGGCGTCGATGTGGGCCATGATACCGATATTACGATACTTATCCAATTGGAATTCTCTAGGCATAAGTTCTCCTTCCTAAAGGGTACAACAGATTACCCTTCGATTACCATCTGTAGTGGGCAAATGCTCTGTTGGCCTCTGCCATCTTATGAGTATCGTCGCGCTTCTTAACAGCACCGCCGGTCTCATTGATTGCATCCATGATCTCACCGGCCAGACGCTCGCTCATATACTTTTCGTTTCTGTTTCTGGAATACAGAGTCAGCCAACGCAGACCAAGGGTCTGGCGACGATCTGCACGAACCTCCATGGGAACCTGATAGGTAGCACCACCGACACGGCGGGCCTTAACCTCCAACTTCGGCATGATGTTCTCCATTGCTTCGGCAAAAGCATCCAGGGGCTCTTTGCCGGTCTTTTCCTTTACGATATCGAATGCATCGTAAACAATTTTCTGCGCAACACCCTTCTTGCCGTCATACATAATGTTGTTGATCAGCTTAGCGACTACAACGCTTCCGTATACGGGATCGGGCAGCACTTCTCTCTTGGGGACAAAGCCTCTTCTGGGCATGTTCTTCCCTCCTTCATAAATATGATATCATTGGTACTCGAAAAGCTTTTCGCTTTCCGTCAGCCGTTTTAAGAAACTTTATCCTATCTATAATTAAAAACAAAATAAAGTTTATAAAATCAACTGATATTGCAGGCTGTACCTTATTTTTTGCCTGCTTTGGCCTTCTTCGCGCCATACTTGGAGCGAGCCTGATTACGGTTGGCAACACCCTGAGTATCCAGAGTACCGCGGATAATGTGGTAACGGACACCGGGGAGGTCCTTTACACGGCCGCCACGGATCAGAACCACGCTATGCTCTTGCAGGTTATGACCGATGCCGGGAATGTAGGAAGTAACCTCAACGCCATTGGTCAGACGTACTCTCGCGATCTTACGCAGCGCAGAGTTCGGCTTCTTGGGGGTAGCGGTCTTAACAGCAGTGCAAACGCCGCGCTTCTGAGGGCTTGCGGTATCGGTGGGCTGATTTTTCAGCGAGTTGAAACCTCTGTTCAGAGCGGGGGCGGTAGACTTCTTGACAGAAACCTCTCTTCCCTTACGAACCAACTGGTTAAAGGTAGGCATGACAACAACTCCTTTCTTCATTATTTCTATTAAAAAGCCGATTTTGGCCTTTTAAACAATAGGATTATTTCCGTTATGGGCAATTTTATCCATTTTTCTCAAAGTTATACATAGAAAAACGCCCATGCGTGACCATGTTACATGATAACACATAGGCGTTTTATTTGTCAATCTTTTTTTACAAGATTTTTACAGATTTAAGCGTTGAGATCCTCTTCGCTATCCTCCGGCAGATCTACCGTTTCCACTTCCAGGTTGCGATAGATATCCATGCCGGTACCGGCAGGTACCAAGCGACCGATCAAAACGTTTTCCTTCAAGCCGACCAGAGGATCGATCTTGCCGTGGATGGCGGCATCGGTAAGAACCTTGGTGGTCTCCTGGAAGGAGGCGGCAGAAAGGAAACTATCGGTGGCCAAAGAGGCCTTGGTGATACCCAGCAGAACGGGAGAAGCAACGATCAGCTTCACATCGGTCTCACCGGCATCGATCCGCGCCTGCAGCTCCTTATTGCGGTCTTCCACATCATAGCGGTTGACCAGCGTGCCGAGCAGCATATCGGGCTGAGGATTTTCGTCGATACGCACCTTGCGGATCATCTGACGAACGATAACCTCAATATGCTTATCGTTGATATCAACACCCTGCAGACGGTAAACGTTCTGAACCTCTTTGATGAGATAGTCCTGAGCGGCAATATCGCCCAACAGACGCAGAACGTCATGGGGATTGATAACACCGTCGGTGATGATCTGGCCCTTCTCTACGCGGGTACCCTGCAGGTTCTCGCGGAACTTGAGGCCGAAGGGGATGCTGATATGCTTCTCTTCCCCATCATCGGTGGTGATGATAACGGGAGTGCAATTATCTTTTACATCACGCTCGCTGAGGTCATGGGTAATGATACCGGAAGCCTCAGCCAAAACGGCTGCCTTCTTGGGGCGGCGGGCTTCAAACAGTTCTTCAACACGAGGCAGACCCTGGGTAATATCTCCACCCGACGCAACACCGCCGGTATGGAACGTTCTCATGGTCAGCTGAGTACCCGGCTCACCGATGGACTGCGCGGAGATGATACCAACCGCTTCACCGGCGTTGACCGGGTGGCCGTTGGCCAGGTTGGCGCCATAGCACTTACCGCAGACACCATGCTTGGAGCGGCAGGTCAGCGCAGAGCGGATCTCCAGGCGCTCAATACCCTTGGACTCGATCAGATCGACATCCGCATCATTGAGCAGTTTATTATTGCTGATCAGCACCTCGCCGGTGGCTTCATCCACCAAAGGATTGACCAGGTAGCGGCCGACCAAGCGATCGCGCAGCTTTTCGATAATGGTATCGCCTTCGGCGATCTGGGAAACAAAGATACCTTCGGTAGTACCGCAATCCTGCTCGCGGATGATAACATCCTGAGCAACGTCGACCAAGCGGCGGGTAAGATAACCCGAGTCGGCCGTACGCAGAGCGGTATCCGCCATACCCTTACGGGCACCTCTGGAAGAAATGAAGTATTCCAGAACGTTCAGACCTTCACGGAAGTTGGCACGGATAGGAATTTCGATCGCTTTACCGGAGGTATTGGCCATCAAGCCACGCATACCGGCCAGCTGACGGATCTGGTTCATGCTACCACGCGCACCGGAGTTTGCCATCATATAGATGGGGTTGAACTCATCCAGATAATTCTTCAACTCATCGGTAACCAACTTGGTGGTTTCATCCCAAGTATTGATAACCAACTGATAACGCTCCTCATCGGAAATAAGACCGCGGCGATAGCTGGTGAGGATCTTGGTGATCTTCTTCTCCGCCTCTTCGATCAATTCATACTTCTTGGGAGGAACGGTCATATCGCTGGCCGCAACGGTGATAGAACCGCGGGTGGAATACTTAAAGCCCTGGGCCTTGACCATATCCAGCATTTCTGCGGTAACGGTGCTGCCCTTCTCCTTGATGCAGCGATAGATGATCTTATCCAAGGTCTTCTTGGTAACGGTTTCCTTCACCTCAAGATCAAAGATCTTCGCAGGATCGGTGCGATCCACAAAGCCCAGATCCTGGGGAATGGCATGGTTAAAGATCAACTGACCAACGGTGCAATCGATGATGCGGCTTTCCATCTTGCCGTTCCACTCGCGGGTAACACGCACGCGGATGGGGGCATGGAGGCCGACAACACCGTTATCATAAGCAACGATGGCTTCGTTTTCATCCTTAAAGGCTTTGCCTTCACCGGGCTCATCATGCTTTACGATGGTCAAATAATAGGAACCGAGAACCATATCCTGAGTAGGAACGGTAACGGGATGACCATCCTGAGGCTTCAAAAGGTTATTGGCAGAGAGCATCAGCAAGCGGGCTTCCGCCTGAGCTTCTGCAGAAAGGGGTACGTGCACCGCCATCTGGTCGCCGTCGAAGTCGGCGTTAAATGCAGTACATACCAAGGGATGGAGCTTGAGGGCGCGGCCTTCCACCAGCACCGGCTCGAACGCCTGAATACCCAGGCGGTGAAGGGTAGGTGCACGGTTGAGCAAAACAGGATGGTCCTTGATGACGCTCTCCAGCGCATCCCAGACTTCCTTGCGCATCCGCTCCACCATCTTCTTGGCGGATTTCACGTTGGTTGCCAGACCATCAGCCACCAATTTCTTCATGACGAAGGGCTTAAACAGCTCGATGGCCATTTCCTTGGGGAGACCGCACTGATAGATCTTCAGCTCGGGGCCGACAACGATAACCGAACGGCCGGAATAGTCGACACGCTTACCCAAGAGGTTCTGACGGAAACGGCCCTGCTTACCCTTCAGCATATCCGAAAGGGACTTGAGGGGGCGGTTATTCTGCCCGGTAACGGGGCGGCCGCGACGGCCGTTATCGATCAACGCGTCAACAGCCTGCTGCAGAATGCGCTTTTCGTTGCGAACGATAACCTCGGGGGCACCCAGTTCCAACAATCTCTTCAAGCGGTTGTTGCGGTTGATGACCCGACGATAGAGATCATTCAGATCGGAGGTGGCAAAACGGCCGCCGTCCAGCTGAACCATGGGGCGGATCTCGGGCGGGATAACAGGGATCACATCCAAGATCATCCACTCGGGGCGATTGCCGGAAACGCGGAAGGCTTCCACAACCTCGACCCGCTTGACTAAGCGGCTCTTCTTCTGGCCGGAAGCGGTTTCCAGCTCATCCTTCAGCTCTTTTGCCAATACGTCCAGATCGATCTCGCTAAGCAGCATTTTGATGGCTTCAGCGCCCATCAGGGCGGTGAAATCATCCTCATAGCGCTCTTTATACTGAGCGTACTCGGTATCGTTGAGGATCTGCTTTTTCATCAGCGGGGTGCTGCCGGGATCGACAACGATATAGGAATCGAAATAGAGAACCTTTTCCAGATCCTTGGGAGAAAGATCCAGAATCAGGCCCATACGGGCAGGAATACCCTTGAAATACCAGATATGGGAAACAGGGGCGGCCAGTTCGATATGGCCCATGCGCTCGCGGCGAACCTTTGCTTTGGTTACTTCAACACCGCACTTTTCGCAGATCTTGCCCTTGAACTTAATTCTCTTATACTTACCGCAATGGCACTCCCAGTCCTTGGTGGGCCCAAAGATCTTTTCGCAGAAAAGACCTTCCTTTTCGGGCTTCAAGGTGCGGTAGTTGATGGTTTCGGGCTTGGTTACCTCACCATAAGACCATTCGCGGACCTTCTCGGGAGAAGCAAGACCGATTTTTACGGCTTTAAAAGTATTATATTCCATATTCATATCTCCTTTCCGCGAATTATTCTTCTTCAGTCAGATCTGCCTCATCGGCTTCATCTGCTTCGTCTTCATCATCGGACCAATCGCCCAGATCCAGATCCTCTGCCAGATCGTCATCGGAATCCTCTTCCTCGGCGGGCAGTTCATCCTCATCATCGAACATATTAGCCATATCCGCACCGTCGTTTGCCTTGGCGCGGAAGCGTGCTTCGTAGATATCGTCGTCGTCATCCTCAAAGGAATCGCGCAGATCGATCTCTTCCATATTATTATCCAGACACTTGAAGTCCAGACCCAGAGATTGCAGTTCCTTCACCAAAACCTTAAAGGATTCGGGAATACCGGGCTCGGGAATGTTCTGACCCTTCACGATCGCCTCGAAGGCTTTCACACGGCCGACAACATCATCCGACTTAACGGTAAGGATCTCCTGCAAGGTGGAGGCGGCGCCATAAGCTTCCAGCGCCCAAACTTCCATTTCACCGAAACGCTGACCGCCGAACTGAGCCTTACCACCCAGAGGTTGCTGGGTAACCAAGCTGTACGGACCGGTGGAACGGGCATGGATCTTATCATCAACCAAGTGATGGAGCTTGAGGAAGTACATATAACCGACGGTAACCGGGTTATCAAAGGGCAGACCGGTGCGGCCATCATAGAGGATGGTCTTACCGTCTTCCCGCTTGCCGGCTTCCTTGAGACAGTTGCGGATATCGCTTTCCACCGCACCGTCGAAGACCGGGGTCATGACCTTCCAGCCCAATGCCTTTGCGGCATAGCCAAGGTGCACTTCCAGAACCTGACCGATGTTCATACGGGAAGGAACGCCCAGAGGATTCAAAACGATATCCAAGGGAGTACCATCCGGCAGGAAGGGCATATCCTCCTGGGGCAGGATGCGGGAAATAACACCCTTATTACCATGGCGGCCTGCCATCTTATCGCCGACGCTGATCTTGCGCTTCTGGGCGATATAGACGCGGACAACCTTATTTACACCGGGAGAGAGCTCATCGCTATTCTCCTGGGTAAAGATCTTAACATCCACGATGGTACCGTATTCACCGTGGGGCACGCGCAAAGAGGTATCACGCACTTCGCGGGCCTTTTCGCCAAAGATGGCGCGGAGCAGTTTTTCTTCTGCGGTCAGTTCGGTCTCACCCTTGGGGGTAACACGGCCGACCAGGATATCACCGCTGCGGACCTCAGCACCGATGCGGATGATACCGCTGGCATCCAGATCCTTCAACGCATCCTCGCCCACATTGGGAACATCGCGGGTGATCTCTTCGGGCCCGAGCTTGGTGCTTCTGGCTTCGATCTCATACTCTTCAATGTGGATAGAGGTGTAGATATCTTCTTTGACAAGACGCTCGTTCAAGAGAACCGCGTCTTCGTAGTTATAACCTTCCCAGGTCATAAAGCCGATGAGCATATTGCGGCCGAGGGCAATTTCACCGTTCTGGGTGGAGGGGCCGTCGGCAATGATCTGATCGGCTTCGATCATCTCGCCAACGCTGACAATGGGCTTCTGATTGATGCAGGTACCCTGGTTGGAACGCAGGAACTTGGTGAGCTCATAGGTATCCTTCTCACCGCCGCCTACATTGACAACGATCTTATCGGCAGAGACATACTCAACCGTACCTGCGCGCTTGGAAACAACGCAGACGCCGCTATCATGAGCGATCTTATATTCCATACCGGTTCCGACAACGGGAGCCTCGGGGCGCAGAAGGGGCACAGCCTGACGCTGCATGTTTGCACCCATCAACGCACGGTTCGCGTCATCGTTCTCCAGGAAGGGGATCATCGCAGTTGCGGAAGAAACCATCATCCGGGGAGAAACGTCAACATAATCGATATATTTACCCTCAACTTCGATGATCTCATCACGGCGGCGGGCAGTAACGCGGGGACGGACAAAGCAACCGTTTTCATCCAAAGGCTCGTTAGCCTGGGCGATGGTATGGCCATCCTCCACGTCGGCAGTCATATAAACGATCTCATCGGTAACGCGGCCGGTCTCCTTATCCACCTTGCGATAGGGGGCCTCGATGAAACCGTATTCATTGATACGGGCATAGGATGCCAGATAGGAGATCAGACCGATGTTGGGACCTTCAGGGGTCTCGATCGGGCACATTCTACCGTAATGGGTATAGTGAATATCGCGGACTTCGAAGCCTGCGCGATCACGGCTCAAACCACCGGGGCCCAGCGCAGACAAACGACGCTTATGGGTCAGCTCAGCCAGAGGGTTGTTCTGATCCATGAACTGAGAAAGGGGCGAAGAACCGAAGAATTCCTTAATGGCGGCAACAACCGGGCGGACATTGATCAGCGCCTGGGGCGTTACCGATTCGGTATCCTGCAAAGACATTCTTTCCTTGATGGTACGCTCCATGCGGGCAAAGCCGATGCGGAACTGGTTCTGCAGCAGCTCACCAACGCCGCGGATACGGCGGTTGCCCAGATGGTCGATATCATCAAAGGTACCAACGCCATAGGTCA
Organism: Eubacteriales bacterium; assembly: GCA_045596965.1. Lineage (GTDB taxonomy): Bacteria > Bacillota > Clostridia > Oscillospirales > QAKW01 > QAKW01. Next base: position 11,791 of record JAZODI010000044.1, read on the forward strand.
GGCCGATCAGATAGCTGACGGTTGCCAGCATATCGTCCACGATAATGTGCTTGGGAATCAACTCATTGATCCGCAGAGCACACTGCTCTTTGATCTGCTCCTCGGTCTCGCAGCTTTCCAGGATCTCCTTCAGAACGGTGAAGCGAACGCGCTCGTTCAAGCCGCACTCCAGGGGATCAAAGGAAAGGAATTTAGAGGCATCGACCATACCGTTGGAGAATACATTGATAACAGTATCCCCCACCTGGATCTTCACATTGAATACACCGGCATCTTCGATCGCCTGCGCCAAAACGCGGTCGATCTTCACACCGGCATCCGCCAGCACTTCGCCGGTCAAGGGAGCAACCACCGGCTCGGCGGTTACCTGATGGACCAGACGCTCGGCCAGCGCCATCTTCATATTATATTTATAGATCCCGACACGGGACTGATCATAACGCTTGTCGTCAAAAAACAGATTATTCAAATGGGCAACTGCGCTTTCCACCGCGGCAGGCTCGCCGGGGCGCAGCTTACGATAGACCTCGATCAGGCCTTCGTTGGAGTTATGGGTAGTATCCTTCTCCAGGGTCTTGGTGATATAGGTTCCGGCACCGAAGAGATCGGTAATGGTGGCATTATCGCCCAGATCCAGATGGGAGAAGGGGCTATAGGAATCGCGGGAAGCGAAATAACCCAATGCACGGACAAAGGTGGTGATGGGGAGCTTGCGGTTCTTATCGATGCGGGTATAGATGACATCGAAGGAATCGGTCTCATACTCCAGCCAGGCACCGCGGTTGGGGATGACCTGGGTTTTATAGAGGGGATTACCGCCCTTATCCAGCTCCTTGGCATAGTAAATACCGGGGGAACGAACCAGCTGAGAAACAACCACACGCTCTGCACCGTTGATAACAAAGGTGCCGCTTTCGGTCATCAGCGGGAAATCGCCCATATAGATCTCCTGCTCCTTGAGCTCGCCGGTCTCGTTATTGGTCAAGCGGACAACAGCCTGAATGGGAGCGGCATAGGTGGTATCACGCACCTTGCATTCATTCACGCTATACTTCGGGGGCTCGTTCATGCTGAAATCCAAAAAGTCCAGCACCAGGTTGCCGGAATAATCGGTAATCGGCGATACGTCCTTAAAGACCTCCTTCAGACCTTCCTCCAAAAACCAGCGGTAGGAATTCTTCTGGATCTCAATAAGGTTCGGCATCTCCAAGATCTCATCGATCTTATTGAAGCTCATGCGGGTATTTTTACCCAGGACCTTTTCTCTCGGCATCAATTAATCACTCCGTTTCCTTTATAGTAAGAAAAATTCTCTGTTTTGCACGATAAAA
>JAZODI010000045.1:0-4523 GCA_045596965.1 Eubacteriales bacterium
CTTTGACCAATTAGACGATCTGCAACTGGGCGGCTGGTGCATTTGGCAAAACAGCCGCTTCTTCCGTTTCGGAACGGATGGAGTTTTGCTTGCGGATTTCGCCCGCGCGAAAAAAGGCGAAAAGATCATCGACCTTTGCAGCGGAACAGGGATCGTTCCCTTCCAGCTTTTGGCGCGGGGGGATGCCGATGGGGTAGATGCTTTGGAGCTGCAGCCCTATCTCTGCCGCCTGATGGAGCGGAGCGCCGCCTATAATCAATGCGAGGACCGCCTTCGGATCATCGAAGGGGATGTTTGCAATATCCGCGCCCTTTTGAAGGGTGGCGCTTTTCAGCTGGTAACGGTCAATCCCCCTTATGAACCTTTGGGGCGGGGAATTTTGGGCCAAAATCCCCATCGGGAGCTGGCCCGCCGCGAGGTGGCCTGCACCTTAGAGGATATTTTTTCTGCCGCCGCCTATCTTTTGCAAAGCGGCGGGCGGTTGGCGATGGTGCACCGCCCCTATCGCCTGCCCGAAATCTTTAAGTATATGGAGCAATTTGGGTTTGCCGCGTCGCGGCTTCAGTTTGTTGGAGGCCATCGGGGGGAGCGCCCCGCCTTGGTGCTGATCGAAGGCATTCTCCATAGCAGGCGGGAACTGCAGGTGGAGCCTGCCCTCACCCTCCATCGGGAAGATGGGGAGATGAGCGATGAACTTTTGAAGATCTATCGAAGGGAGCGAAAAGAATGAACGAGCCTGTTTTATATCTGGTGGGTACCCCCATCGGCAATTTAGGCGATTTTTCGCCCCGCTGCATTGAGATTTTGCAGGAGGTGGATTTCATCGCCGCCGAGGATACCCGCAATACCTTAAAGCTCCTCAACCATTTCGGCATCAAAAAGCCGCTTATGAGCTATTTCGAGCATAATAAGCGGGAGCGGGGTTTGGAGATCTTGGCCCGCATCCGCGAGGGCAAAACCTGCGCGCTGGTCAGCGATGCGGGGATGCCCGGCATCAGCGATCCGGGGGAGGATCTGGTCAAGCTGATGTATGAAGAGGGGTATACCGTTTCGGTAGTACCCGGGCCTTCCGCCCTCATCGCCGCGTTGGTACTCTCAGGTCTGCCGACCGGTCGGTTTTCCTTCCAGGGCTTTTTATCCACCAATAAGAAAAACCGCAGGGAGCATTTGGAAGGGATCCGCTACGCCAAGGAAACGCTGATCTTTTATGAAGCGCCCCAAAAACTGCGGGGCACCCTGCAGGATCTGCTGGAGACCTTCGGCAACCGCTCCATCGCCCTTTGCCGCGAACTGACCAAGCTCCATGAAACGGTTCAGCGGGGCAGTATCCAAGAGATGATCGCTTTTTATGAGCAAAACGATCCCCGCGGGGAGTATGTGATCGTTTTGGAAGGGGCAACGGAAGAGGCTCCCCAAGAGCATTTTTGGGAAAAGCTTTCCCCCGCCGCCCATGTGGATTATTATATCCAAACGGGATTGACCAAAAAGGAGGCAATCAAATTGGTTGCCACCGACAGAGGCGTTCCCAAAAATGAAATCTATAATGAGGTAATGAAAAAATAAAGGTAGAGAAAAATTCTCTACCTTTATTTTATAATCATAAACTTAATAGGATAACCGATGCCAGGCCCAAGAAGAAGCCTGCCATCTGAATGCGGCTGAGCTTCTCTTTGAAGATAAAGAGGGAGATCAGCAGGGTAACCACCAATCCGCCGCCCGAGATGAGGGGGAAGAGGATGGCGGCGCTCATAATGGGGCGCAAAACCATAACAAGGAGGTTATTGGCGCCGTTTGCGATCCCGCTGATGGGGGCGTTATACCAGCCGCCTTTGATGAGGGCGGGGATCTCCTTGCGCTCGGTCAGAAGCATCATAATAATATAGAAGACGAAAACCATTGCCAAAGCGAGGATCATCAATTGACTGCCGTATTGCTCCTTAAAATCCACCTGCTGCTGGGTTTGGGAAATGCAACAGCCCGCATTGGTGAAAACGGCGATCAAAACATAGACCAACCATTTGGCGGTGATCTTTTCGCCCTTTTGGGGCTTATTGGTCAAAAAGAGGGAAACCATTAAAAGCAAAAGCCCCGGGATAAAGAATTGCCATTTAGGTACTTCCTGCAAGAAAAAGATGCCATAGAAGGTGGGGATAATGGTGGAAAAACTTACAAAAAGGGAGGTCAGCGCCAAGGGACCGCAGCTGATGGCCTTGAGCGTTGCAACGTTGCAGATGCCAAAGCAGGCGCCGAAGATGATGGCATAGGGCAAGAGCTCCGGCGGAAAATAGAGATTGCCTTTCGCGGCAACGATAAAGAAAATGATGGCAAAGAAAATGGCAATAGCGTTGAAATAATAGTTCCCGTTTCCGCCGAATTTGCGGGTGTAGCTTTTGCGGGCAACGGTATTGATGCCGTTTACGGCAAGATCAGCCAATAATAAAAGATAAGGCATTTTCTTAAAAACTCCTTTCAAAGATAAAACTTATAAATTTATACACGATTTGTTGCGGCAGAGCAAGAAAAAATCGGCATAAAATATTGCAATATCTTCCCAAGTACAGTACAATATGAAATATGAAGATTTGCTATGATATTGAAAAATTAACGCGTATTGCCGAAGGCATCTCGGCGCTGACCGGCCTGACCTTTTCCTTTCGGGATGCAGAATTTGCGCACCTTTGCGGCGCAGGGTTGCGGGAGGCCTTTTGCGATGCCGCCCAAAAAGATCCCGCGCGGGGGGAGCGGTGCAGCCAATGCGATGCGCTTTTGATGGAGCGTTGCCGCAGGAGCGGAAAGCTGGAGCAGCATTATTGCCATTTGGGGCTTCTGGATCTGGCGATGCCCATTTATAAGGATGGGCAGATGGTGGGCGGCATTCTCTTCGGGCAGGTGCGGGCGGAGCATTCTCCGCAAAAAAGCTCCATCGAGGGGCTGGATAGCCTTTATCAGCAGGTTCCCTATTTTTCGGAGCAAAAAATTGAGAGCCTTTATACCCTTTTGCCGGATATTTTGTTTGAAAGCGCCATCTCCTTCGAGGAGCAAAGCCTTAGCGAACGGGCGGCATCCCATATCCGCGCCAACCTGCAGGAAGATCTTTCGGTGGGGGCGCTCTGCGCCCAATGCTTTTGCTCCAAAAACGCCCTTTATGAGGCATTTCATGTTGCTTTCGATTGCACTGTCAATGAATATGTAACCAATGCGCGTCTTGAGCGGGCGAAAGAGCTTTTAGAGAAAACCCGGGAGCCTGTTTATTCGGTTGCATCGTTGGTGGGCATTGAGAATTATACCTATTTTTGCAAGTTATTTAAAAAGAAAACAGGTCAAACACCTGTTGAATACCGACGGAAAGTCAACGCATAAAAAACTCCCGCAACGTCGATACGTTGCGGGAGTTTATGATTTCTATCGTTTTTTACTTTTTTCGGTCAGGGGTGTGGGGGTGGAGATCAATCCTAAAATATAATCTGCAGATACATTATAGTATTTGCTGAACGTGATGATAACATCATGGGGCGTTGCACGTTCTTCGTTTTCATAGCGGATATAGGAGTTTTTGCTGATGTTTGCAATTTCAGCACATTTCTTTTGAGTAAGATCATGATCCTCTCTTAAATCTCTTAAACGTAGCATTTTAACCACCCCTTTGAAGAAATTATAATAAAATACTCCAAACGGCGGAGTTTATTTCTTTTTTCCCAATGTGCCGTCGGTATAATAGGCAACATAGCGTTTTTCCCCAACGTTGAGGCAGATGCCCGAAAGGTTCATCAGTTCCCCTGCCTTGATCTCCTTTAAGGGGTGGCGGAAAAGGATCTGATTGCCGCAGGAGATGATCAACTCCTCATCGGCAACGCTGAAAGCGCCTGCCCGCCCCAAGATCCGCTCCTGATAGGTTTTGGGATCCCGCTCGGAAAGGGAGGTGATTCCCCGCTTATCCAGCTTGCGGAGCAGGGCGAGATTGGCATCACTTTCTTTTTTCTTTTTAAAAAGACCCATTATTCCAAAACTCCTTTTGCAAAAAATTCGGGGCGGTGGAAATCGGGGGCGGGGGTTTCGACCTTATTCCACATCCCAAAATGCATCTGCGGCGTTTTTTCACCGCAGATATAAAGGTTCATCCGCAGGGTATCGCCCTTTTGCAAAAGGGGGCGGTCAAAAAGGGTTGCCAGGGCAGAGAAGGGGAGAATATAGTTGACCTCAAAGCCCTTGCCGGGGCGGATAAGGGTATAGACCTCCATTTGGGGCTTGAGGATCTCCAAAACCGAGGTGCGGCCGGCGCGTTCAGCGCCCTTGCCCAAAACCATTGCGCCCAGCGCGTTGCATTCGATATTGAGATAATCGGGATGATCCTCATAGGGCGCAAGGAAAAATTCCAAGCAGTTATCCTCCCAGACAGGGCCGTTATCCTGATTGGTCAAAACGGTCGGTTGGCCAACGGGGGAGGTCAGCCGCACCCGCAGGGCTTTTTCGTTATAAACCAAAGAGAAGGTTCCTTCGGGGGTATAGCCGCAATCGTCCCAAGG
>JAZODI010000046.1:0-8386 GCA_045596965.1 Eubacteriales bacterium
GCGGGGGTGGGGACCAGGAGTTCTTTTTTCAGCAATAGGCTGATCAGCCACCAAAGGGCGATCCAGAGGATCGCCCCGATGGTTTTTTTAAGCCATGTTGGAATTTTTTTCATTCTTTTATACGCCGTAGTAGAAATCCGCCGCGGGCAACGCGCCGCCGATGGACTTGGGATTGGCATCGAAGAGCACCTTCAGGTAGCCCTCCAGCCCCTGCTTCATGGCCGCACCTTCAATATAGGTGATATTGCACTTGGGGATTGCCTTTTCGGCAACGGCCGCGGCAGGGATGATACCATACTGTTCGCAGAGCTGAGCGGCGGCGGGAACGTCGGCATTGACCTTCTCGATGGATGCTTTATAATCGGCCAGGAACTGCTCAACCGTCTTGGGGTTTGCTTCCAGATACTCGTTGCGAACAACAACGCAACCCATCATCAGCTGGCTATCCTCGCTGACCTTATCCCATTCGGCGGTAACGTCCAAAGCGATCTTAAAGCCGGTCTTGGCGGCGGCAGAGGTGGCCGCAGGCTGGGGAACCATGGCGATTTCCGCCTCGCCCGATGCCATCTTGGCAACCAACTCATCGTTGGTGGCGGCAAACTTCAAGGTGGCGTTCACATTGTTCTTTGCCAGCAGATATTCCAAGGTATATTGGGGGTTGGAGCCTTCGCCCATGGTATAGATGGTCTTGCCCTCCAGATCGGCAAAGGATTTTACCGAACCATCCTTATCCATAATATAAAGAACACCCAGTGTATTGACGCAAAGGATCTTCAGCTCGCCGTTGAGTTTTTTATAGAGGGTGGATGCAACATTGGTGGGCACCGCCGCGATATCCGCCTCATTATTGGCGATCTTGCCCACCACCTCATCGGGGGCGGAGGAAAGGCTGATATCATAACTTTCCATCAGATTGACCATGCCAACGCCGGTGGGGCCGCTGATGGCATAGATCTTGGGCGCAACCTCCGGCGCTTCTTCTTTACAGCCCGCAAAAAGCATGCCGATGCAGGCAATGATGAGAACAAGGCTGATGATACGAATTGTTTTTTTCATAAGGATACCTCCCGGAACCATTTTTGGTTCACTTTTTTAATAATATTTTTTTCTGCTAAAATATCTAAGGTGCGGTAGAGGCTTGTTCGCCCGATGTTGAGCTCCCGCGCGGTTTCTGCCAGCCCGCCGGGGAATAAAACCTCCCCATCGGGCGCGGTATGGGCGCGGATATAGCCCATCAGCCGATCCTCTGCCGAATCTTCGGTATAAAGGCGGATCTTATCGTTGAGATAAAGGATCCGCTGCTGCAGAAAGCGAATGTAGTTCATCGAAATAATCGGGTATTGCTCCATCCATTTTTGCAGCAGCTCTTCTTCAATGAATTGAAGCTTGGCTTTGGATTGCACCGAGATGGTAGTGGCATAGCGGTTGCCGCCGAATAGGGCGGTTACCCCAAAGATGCCGCCCTTTTCCAAGGTGCGAACCATCGCGCCGTTATGAGCGCAGACCGAAACCTTTCCGCTCAGCACCACCGCAAAGGCACGGGGAAAATCCTGCTCGCCATAAACGATGGCACCCTTTTCAAAGGTGCAGGGGGATTGAAGCTCGATGAGGCATTTTTCAATTTCTGCATGGGAAAGACCTTCCCATAAAAATAGATTTTGGAGAAATTGATTTGCCATGAATAACCTCACTTTCTGTTCCAAATGGAACAGATTTATTGTATTATAGCATGAAGATTTTGAAAAGTCAATATGGGGGCACATAAAAATAGTCTGAAAGTTTCAAATCGAGCCGTAAGGGTACCCGAAGGCGTATAAAAATACGCCGAGTGGCTCGATTTGGAAGTAGCAAAGGGCGTTTAAATTAAAGAAAGACATCGCAGATGCGATGTCTTTCTACCTTATTTGTTAAATTACGCAGGGTCTTTATTAAAAATTTTGTTTTTTTGCCCTTTGCGGTTCAGGCGATTTTTAAAGCCCCTTGGAATTTTAGCCGATCATGGCGTTGATCTTCTCGATCAGGGTATCCACATCTGCGCCATGCACCATGCAAGCCTGCTCTACGCTCTCGCCTCTTGCGGAGGGGCAGCCCAAGCAATGCATTCCGATCTCCAAAAAGAGCGGAGCGGTCTCGGGATAATTATCCAGAACTTCGGCAATGATCATATCTTTCGTTACCATTGAAATCATTCTCCTTTCAATTCTTTGCTTCTATTATAAACGATTTTCGGCAAATTGCAAAGGTATTTTTACATTTTGGTTTACTTTTCCTTTAAAAAGTGTTATACTAAATTGAATTAATATGTAGTAAGGAGCCGACCATGGAATTATTGGATGTTAAAAACAGCGCTGCAGTTGCCGAATATGAAGCCTTTTTGCAAAGCCATCCCAAGGGCCATTTTGCCCAATCGGTGGAATGGGCGCAGCTCAAAAAAGAATGGGATTTTGAGGCGGTCATCGAGCGGGATGCGCAAGGGAAGATCGCCGGTTCGATGGGTCTTTTGATCCGCAAAGTGCCGGGCACATCCATCATGTATTCCTGCCGCGGGCCTGTTTGCGATCTGCATGATGAGGCGATGGTCACCAAATTGGTGAAGGCTGCCGGTGAGGTGGGCAAAAAATATAAAGCCTGCTCCCTCAAGATCGATACCGATACCTCGGTGGAGGATGAAGAATTTTATCAGATCTGCCGTAAGCTGGGCTTCACCGCCCCCAATCGTTCCAAAAACTTTGAAGGGATCCAGCCGCGGTTTGTTTTTCGGCTTTATCCCGATGGGCGCAATGAGGAAGAGGTGATGGCCTCCTTCCATCAAAAATGGCGCTATAATATCCGCGTTGCCGTCAAAAAGGGCGTGGAGGTCAAGATCTGCGGGGAAGAGGCGTTGCCCGATTTTCACCGCATTATGGTCACCACCGGTTCGCGGGATGGGTTCGTTGTCCGCACCGAGGATTATTTCCGCCGCATGATGAAGGCCTTGGGCGAGCATGCCCGCCTTTATATGGCCTATCTGGATGGGGTTGCCATCGCGGGCACTCTTGCCATCGGTTATGGCGATAAGGTTTGGTATCTCTACGGTGCATCCTCCAATGAGCATCGCAACTATATGCCCAACTATCTCCTCCAATGGGAGATGATCAAATGGGCCATCGAGCGGGGCGCGCGGGTCTATGATTTCCGCGGCGTTTCGGGCGATCTGAGCGAGGAGAATCCGCTCTATGGTCTGTATCGCTTCAAGAAGGGCTTCAACGGCGAGTTTACCGAGTTTGTCGGCGAGATGGATCTGATCTATAATAAGCTGATGCTCTCCTGGTCCAAATGGGGGAGCAAGGCCTATCGTAAAATCAACGGAATTATCTTTAAATTAAGACACAGAGGGTAAGAATGGCTCGATTAATTGTTCAAAAACAGGATATTATCGATAACTACCGCCTGCTGAAGGAGCATTGCGGCGCGCCTTTGATCCCCGTTTTGAAAGCCAATGGCTATGGCCTGGGTGCTCAGGGGATTTTTGCCGTCCTCAAGGAGGAGGGTTGCTCCTTGGTGGCAGTCAGCCGCTTGGAGGAAGCGTTGCCTCTTTGCGGGCAGGGGGTAGAGGTGCTGATCCTTTCCTGCGGGAGCGGGGCAGATTATATCAATACCCTCTTGGAAAAAGAGTTGACCTGCGCGGTGGGGGATGTTGCCTTTGCCACTGCCTTATCGGAAGCCGCGCTGGCGGCGGGGAAGAAGGCAAGGGTCCATATCAAGATCGATACCGGCATGGGTCGGTTTGGCTTTTTGCCCCATGCGGTGGAGGAGGTCGCGGCGGTCTTTGGCTTGGAAGGCTTAGAGGTTGCGGGCATCTTTTCCCATTGCTATGCCGCCTTTTTGGCGGATGGTTCGGCCAAGAGTCAGCTTGCCAAATTCAATCAATTGACCGATCAATTAAAAGAAAAAGGGATCACCCTCCCTATGCGGCATATCGCCAATTCCTGCGCCGCCATCAAGGGCGGGGATTTCACCCTGGATGGGGTGCGGATCGGCTCTGCCCTCACCGGCCGCCTGCCCATCCCAAGCGGCCTGCCCCTGAAGCGGGCGGGAAGGCTGGAGGCGGAGGTGCTTTCGGTACGTACCCTGCCTGCGGGCAGTAATATCGGCTATGGCGCCGTTTATAAATTAAAGAAAGAAACCAAGGTCGCGGTGGTGGCCATCGGCTCGGCGGATGGCTTTTACCAAAGCGAGCGGCGGGATCTTTTCCGCCTTTTGGATATCTGCCGTTATCTTTTCCATGACCTGAAGCTTTTGTTCAAAAAGCCCACCGTTTATGGGGAGATCAACGGTAAGCGGGTGCCGATGATCGGCCGCCCCGCAACCACCCATAGCTTTTTCGACGTTTCGGGCGCGGAGGATGCCTTGGGCAAGAAAATGATTTTGAACGTTCCGCCCTTGCAGGTGGATGGTTCGGTGGAGCGGGTCTATGAGTAAGTTATTGGGAAATCAGGAGATCTGCAAGGAGCTTGCCCGCGGCAATTTTGCCCACGCTTATCTTATTACCGGCGCGCCCGGTATGGGCAAAAAAACGCTGGCGCGGATTTTTGCCGCGCGGCTGACGGAGGATAAGATCGGGCTTGCGGAGCGGGATGCCCATCCCGATGTCCTTTGGCTGGCGCCTAAGGAAGGCAAGCAGATCCCGGTAGACGATGTTCGCGCATTTCGGCGGGAGGCTTATATTTTACCCAATCAGTCCCCCAAAAAGGTGCTGATCATCGACCGTTGCGAAAAGCTCAACGAGAGCGGGCAGAATGCGATCTTGAAAATTTTGGAAGAGCCTCCTGCTCATGCGGTATTTCTGCTTTTGGCCGATTCCCGCGAGGCGATGCTCCCCACCATCCGCTCCCGATGCGTTATTTGGGAGATGCAGCCGGTGGGGCCTGAGGAGGGCATTCCCTTTTTGCAGGAGCGCTACCCCGAGGAAGAGCGCACCGCCACCCTTTTGAAGGCGGCGGGCGGTAATTTAGGGCAGGCAATGGCCTATTTGGAGGGCGGAAATCTGCTGACCTATGGGGAGCTGGGCGTTCGCTTTTTGGGCAAGCTTTGCCGCAATAAGATGCTGGAAGCCGATCGGATGCTGGCAGAACTGCCCAAAGGGGATTTCGGCCTCTTTTTGGAAAGCTTTTCCCGCCTGGCCCATGACTTTTTGCTCTTTAAGACGGGCGGCGGCGAGGAAAATATTGTTTTTTTGGAAAGCGTCTTGCAAATCAAGGGCTTTTTAGGTAGAATGAGACTGGAGCAGCTCTATAAAATCGCAGCGTTGACGTTGGATACGATGCGTTCGCTCAAGGAAAACGGCAATGAAAATTTGGTAAAAACCTGCTTCATTGCAGAGATGGGAGAATTATTACGTTGACAAATATCGTAGGCGTCCGATTTAAGGACAACGGTAAAACTTATTATTTCGACCCCCGCAACCTCAATTTGAAGGTGGGGGATTATTGCGTGGTGGAAACGGCGCGGGGCAATGAATGCGGCGAGGTTACCATCGGCACCAAGGCGGTGCCCGATCAGGATGTTGTCCAGCCCCTGAAGCCTGTTTTGCGGGTGGCCGATGCGGCCGACCATCGCCAGATGGAGCGCAACCGCGCCAGAGAAAAGCGGGCCGCAGAGGTGTTTGCCGAAAAGGCGGCCAAGCATCAGCTGGAAATGTCGCTGGTGGATGTGGAATATTCCTTCGATGGGAGCAAGATCCTCTTTTTCTTCACCGCCGAAGGGCGGGTGGATTTCCGCGAGCTGGTGAAGGATCTGGCTTCGGTCTTTAAGACCCGCATCGAGCTGCGCCAGATCGGCGTGCGGGATGAATGCAAGATGATGGGCGGCATCGGTATGTGCGGCCGGCCCTTCTGTTGCAATCAGTTTTTGACCAATTTTGATCGGGTTACCATCAAGAGCGCCAAGGATCAGGGCCTGCCCCTCAATCCGGTGAAGATCAGCGGGGTTTGCGGCATCCTGATGTGTTGCCTCAATTATGAGCAGTCCACCTATGAGGAGCTTGGAAAGAATATGCCCAAGGTGGGCTCCACCGTTGAGACCCCCGACGGCAAGGGGACGGTGGCCGAGGTGGCGGTATTGGCGGGCAAGGTGAAGGTGAAGTTCACCGCCGAGGACGGCACCGTTACCTTTAATAATTATGATGCCGCCGCCCTGAAATCCCGCCGCACGGACCGCCCTGCGCGGGAGGACCGCAAGAAAAAAGGCGAAAAAGAGGTAAAAGAGCCTCAGGCTTAAATCCGCCAAATTGTAGAATTTTTTAAAAAATGCTTGAAATCAGCATATTGATATGTTAGTATATTTTTAATACTACAAGGAGGTGTCCTGAAATGGCTCATACTATTACTGATGCTTGCCTGACCTGCGGTGCTTGCGAGGCTGAGTGCCCCGTTGGTGCGATCGCTGCCGGCGATGATAAGTATGTGATCAATGCCGATGAGTGCATCGATTGCGGCGCTTGCGCTTCTGCTTGTCCTGCTGAGGCTATCGAGGCATAATTGAAAACATAAAAACAAGGACCGAAGCATTACGCTTCGGTCCTTGTTTTTATTTATTTGGTAAAAAGGTCCTCTTGGTTTGGGGTGAAAACGCCCTGCTTTTCGCCCAAGACATAGTAGCCGTTGCGGGCCTGCAGGCGGAGGTCCATGTATTTCAAGGTCAGAATACATTCCGATCCTACCTCTAAATCAAACCGGTCCAATTCCCCGGACAGGATAGAGGATTCATCCTCGCCGTAGAGGATCAGGTCGGGGGAAAGGGCGTAGCCGTTGGAGGTCTTGATCTCGATGGTATCGGCGGTATATTCGCCTTTGTAGACGGTATCGATCTCGAAAACATAGGTATGGATCTGCTCGTTGGCATATCCTCGCCCGTCGTCGTCCTTCAGATTACGGTCGTTTTCGGGGTTGGTCATCATCCCTTCGTCCATCGAGGCGACCCGACCTTTCACGATCAGATCCGCTTCATCGATGAGCTGTTCGGTGGTGAAGTCGGCATAACTTTCGGAAACTTCCACTACACTTTTTTGGGTGGCGGCGCAAGAGGTGAGAATGAGGGATAAGATCAGTGCCGCCGGCAAACAAAATTGAAACCGTTTTTTCATATAAGATGCTCCTTTTTCTACGTAAATGAAAGATGGATCTAACTTTAATTCTATTATACACGAAATGAATGTCGAAAAATAGCAAAAAATAAAGAAAAATTATTTTTGCGTTGGTGAAGGTAAAATGAAACATGGTTGTTGTTCTAATCCCCAAGGCTTGTTTATATAATAAAACAAGATATTAAAAGGAGGATGAGCCGATGGAAGAACAACGCATCGCCAAAAACCATCTGCTTTCGGTGGAAAATCGCAATCGATTAAATGCGTCGGGGGTATTGGATGTGGACCGTTTTGATGAAAAGAGCGTGGTATTGCTCACCAATTTAGGGGTACTTACCGTGGAGGGGGAGGATCTTCATATCAATCGCCTGAACGTGGAAAACGGCGACGTTGCCATCGAAGGGACCATTGACCGCCTCTATTATTCCGATCTGAAGGAAAAGGGCGGCGGGGTATTTAAGGGGCTCTTTCGCTAATGGAAACCTACCTTTCCGATCAGGCGATCGCCTTTCTCTGGGCGGTTTTGCTGGGGAGCGCGCTGGGGGCGGTTTATGATGTTTTCCGCATCCTTCGGATCCTGCGGCGCAAAAATCCTTGGCTGATCGTTTTCGGCGAGGATCTGCTCTTTGCCCTCTTTGCCGCCCTCGCCACCGCCTTTTGCTATACCCTCACCAATCATGGGCAGGTGCGTTTGTTTCTGTTGGTGGGGGAGGCCTTGGGGTTTCTGATCTGGTTTTATACCATTGGCGCGTTTATTGTCTGGCAAGCGCGGCTGATCGCCCGCCTGCTTGGCATCATTCGGCGTTTTTTGGGGCGGTTTTTCGACCGTTTAAAGGAAATTTCAGGGAAAATTATGAATTTTTTGAAAAAACCCTTTCTTTTTTGCAAAAGATGGTATAAAATGAATGTGTATCGTCTGAAAGAAAGGAGAATGCTGCATGCGAAGAAAAAAGATGAATCCCATCGTGCGGGGTCTGCTGGTTCTCGCCGGGATCTACGTCGCCGGCAATATGGTCGCCACCTGCGTCAAGCTCCAGGTGCAGATTCAAGAAAAAAAGACCGAGCTGAATGATGTGCAGCAAAAGATCTCCGCCCAGACGGTGATGAACGAGCAACTCAACGATATCCTCAATGCTGAGGTGGATAGCGAATATGTGGAGAGCGTGGCCCGCGATTTGGGCTATGGCTCGGTCGGCGAGTTGGTCTATGAGAATATTACAGATGAATAATGAAAATCCCGCAATGCATTTGCATTGCGGGATA
>JAZODI010000047.1:0-1662 GCA_045596965.1 Eubacteriales bacterium
CTTTTGGCAAAAGGAAAGAGATTGCTCCCGATGGGAAAGCTTGCGGTGAAGCCCGATCAACTCATTGCAGATAAAAAGGATGGCGCGGTCATCCCCTTGCAAGCGGGCCTCTCCCAGCCAATAATCCAGATGCCGCTCGGCGGATAGATAATCGTTGCGGGATAAATGCTCGTCTAATTTTTGCATGATGCGATCAACGGAAAGCATTTTGCCACCTCCTTTTTTATTATTTTACCCGAATTTTTGCATCAGCGCAATATCTTTATTGCTTTCTCTCTTCAATTGGGGTATAATACCAATGATAAATTTTCCTATGAGGTAGAATTATGGGTGAAAAATGCAAAAAAATATTGCGCCTGTTTACCATCTTTTTAAAGATCGGCGCATTCACCTTCGGCGGCGGGTATGCCATGATCCCGCTGATCCAAAGGGAAGTTGTTGAAACCGAAAAATGGATCACCGACGATGATATTTTAGAAATCGTTGCCATCGCCGAATCCACCCCCGGCCCTATCGCCATCAACTCGGCCACCTTTGTCGGCTATCGGGTGGCAGGCTTTTGGGGTGCCTTTTGCGCAACGGTGGGGGTAGTGCTCCCCTCCTTCTGCATTATCCTGCTGATCTCGGCGATTTTGAATCAATTTAAGGATAATAAGGTGGTGCAATACGCCTTCAACGGCATTCGGGTAGGCGTTTTGGCGCTGATCGTCAAAGCGCTCTGGACCATGTATCAAAAAGCGCCCAAGAGCTTGGTCAGTTATATTGTTATGGCGGGTGCTTTCATCGCCACCGCCTTTTTGAAGGTCTCGGTGCTTTGGGTGATTCTCGGCTGCGCCGCCTTCGGGCTGATTACCTCCTTTATGATGGAAAGGAGGGCAAAGCAATGACCATCTTTTTAGAACTTTTCTGGGCATTCTTTAAGATTGGCGCGGTAACGGTGGGCGGCGGCTACGCCATGCTCCCCTTCATTCAGGAAGAGGTTCTGCGCCAGGGCTGGCTCTCCGAAGCGGAGGTCATCAATTTCATCGCTGTCAGCGAATCCACCCCCGGCCCCTTCGCCATCAACATCGCCACCTATGTTGGCTCGGTGATGGGGGGGCAGGAATGGGGCATCTTCGGTACCATTCTGGGTGCATTCTGCGCCACCTTGGGCGTTGTTCTCCCCTCTTTTGTGATCATCCTGCTGGTAGCAAAGATCTATGAAGCCTTTAAAAAGAGCAAGATCGTTAAGGGGATCATGACCGGCCTGAAACCCGCAGTCGTCGGACTGATCGGCGCGGCGGTCATCAAAATTCTGCATGAAGTCTTTGCTCCGGGCGGTTGGAGCGTTGCGCTCTTTACCAATCCTGCCACCTATATCTCCCTCGGGTTATTCGGCGTTGCTTCCCTGCTGGCCTTTAAAAAGGTCCATCCCATCCTGATCATCTGCCTATCGGCTATCGTCGGCATCGCCGCCGGATTTCTATTTTGATATAAAAAAATTCCGCAACGCTTTCGCGTTGCGGATTTTTTATTGCTTGGATCAGGTACCGAACTTGACCATTTCGTCGCAGGCCTTTTGCGCCAGGTTGCGCAGCTGCTCGATGGCGGTAGCGGTGTTCCAGTTGTTATTGTACATGGACCAGGCCAGCTGCTTGGCATATTCCAGCTCATCGCCGGTCA
>JAZODI010000048.1:0-4984 GCA_045596965.1 Eubacteriales bacterium
CATGAAGGTGGAATCACCGATCACGCAAACGGTCTTGCCCTCGCTTTCCTCCCCGCCCGCTTTATTGAAGCCATGGAGCCCGCTGATGGATGCGCCCATGCAGAGGGTGGAATCCAGCGCGTTGAGGGGGGCGGCCATACCCAAGGTATAGCAACCGATGTCGCCCAAAACGGTAACCTTATTTTTAACGAGGGAGTAATAAAGGCCGCGGTGGGGGCACCCTGCGCACATAACGGGCGGGCGCACCGGCAGATTGGGCTGCTCCGCGGCGGCGGGCAGCTCCTTGCCGAAAGCGGCGGCGATGGTTGCTTGGTTATATTCCCCGATGGGGGAGAACATCTCCTTGCCCTTCACCGCAACGCCGATATGCTCGCAATGCTGCTGCAGGATGCCGTCTAATTCTTCGATCACATAAACTTCATCCAGCTCGGCGGCGAAATCTTTGATCAACTGAACAGGCAGGGGATGGACCATCCCCAATTTCAAAACGTTTACGCTATCGCCGAAAACTTCCTTCACATATTGGTAGCAAGCGCCGGCGCAGATGATGCCCATCTTGCTGTCGGCCTTCTCCACCCGATTAAGGGATGCGGTCTCGGCATAGGTGCTGAGCTTTTGCAGCCGCTCCTCCACAAAGGGATGGCGGGCAACCGCATTGGCGGGGGCCATGATAAATTTTCTGGGGTTGCGCTCATAAGCTTTTGCGGGATGGGGCTCCCGCTCCGCCAGCTCCACAATGCTCTGGCAATGGGCAATGCGGGTGCAGATCCGCATCAGAACGGGGGTATCAAATTCTTCCGAGAGATCAAAGGCCAGCTTCATAAATTCCTTGGCCTCGGAAGAATCGGCAGGCTCCAGCATGGGGATCTTGGCGGCGATGGCGTAATGGCGGCTGTCCTGCTCGTTTTGAGAGCTATGCATGGCCGGATCATCCGCCACGCAGACCACCATACCGCCGCCCACGCCGGTATAGGATAAGGTAAAGAGCGGGTCGGCCGCCACATTCAGGCCAACATGCTTCATAGCGCAGGCGCTCCGCACGCCCCGCAGAGAGGCACCGAAGGCAACCTCGCAGGCCACCTTTTCGTTGGGGGCCCATTCGCATTTAATTTCATCGTAGTTTGCGGCAAATTCCGTGATCTCCGTGGAAGGAGTGCCGGGGTAACTGGAGATCACCTCAACCCCCGCCTCATAGAGGCCGCGGGCCAAGGCTTCATTGCCGATCATCAGCTTTTTCATGGGAGAAAAGCTCCTTTCGGGTAAAAATCAATATGTTTTATTTTAGCACATTCTTTTTTAGAATGGAAGATTTATTTTCCCAGGGAATCCTTCACATCGACCGTTGCGGTCTTATTATAGCAAAGGAACATTTTATCTACCCCTTTGGGCAGGGTCTTTTTGGTCAGCAGGCTGATAATGGGAACGATCACCAAACCGCCCACCATCGCAAAAACGCCCGAATAGAGGGAGTTTTGGAAGACAAAGTTCAAAACGGGAACCTCGGCAATATCCACCCAGCCGAGGGAAACCGCCAGCTGGAAGAGCTCCATCCCAACGCCGAAGATAAAGGAGGCGACCACGCCCGCCTTGGTAACGCCCTTCCAATATAAGCCGTAGAGGAAGGGGGCGAGGAACGCGCCTGCCAGCGCGCCCCAGGAAACGCCCATCATCTGGGCAATAAAGAGGTTGGGGCTCTTGGCCTGATAGATGGCGATCACCGCCGAGATGATAATGAAGATGGCGATAAAGAAGCGGATCAACCGCATATTGCTCTTCTCCGTTGCCTTTTCCTTGCGCAGGGGGGCGATGAAATCGAGGGTGATGGTGGAGCCGCTGGTCAGCACCAGGGAAGAAAGGGTGCTCATGGAAGCGGAAAGAACCAAAACGATAACAATGGCGATAATAACGGGCGAAAGGGTGGAGAGCATCTTGGGGATGATGGCATCAAAGCCAACGCCTGCGGCGGTGGGATCGATATCATAGAGCCGCCCGAAGCCGCCCAGGAAATAGCACCCGCCCGCAACGATGATGGCGAAGAGGGTGGAGATGACCGTACCCTTTTTGATATCGGCTTCATTGCGGATGGAATAGAATTTGCCCACCATCTGGGGCAGACCCCAAGTACCCAAAGAGGTCAGTAAGACAACAAAGAGCAGGAATAAGGGATCAGCTCCCAGGAAGGAGGTAAACTCCCAACCGCCCTGCGCGCTATGGGCAAGGCCCTCCATGGCACCCATCAGGCCGCCGTTATTATTCAGCACCGCCAGAATGACCGCAACAATGCCGAAGAGCATGATGATGCCCTGAATAAAATCGTTGATGGCGGTGGCCATATAGCCGCCCACCAAAACATAGATGGCGGTAAGAACAGCCATAACGATGACGCAAACGGAATAATCGATCCCCGGGAAGGCCATGGCAAAAAGGCGGGAAAGGCCGTTATAAAGGGATGCGGTATAGGGGATCAAAAAGAGGAAGGTAATGCAGGATGCGGCGATCTTGAGCGCCTTGGATTCAAAACGGTTGCCGAAGAAATCGGGCATGGTCTTGCTCTCCAAGTGCTGGGTCATCACGCGGGTCCGCCGCCCCAGGATCACCCAGGCCAAAAGGGAGCCGATAAAGGCATTGCCCAGGCCGATCCAGGTGGAGGCCACGCCGAACTTCCAGCCAAACTGCCCTGCATAACCAACGAAGATAACGGCGGAAAAATAAGAAGTACCGTAGGCAAAGGCGGTGAGCCAGGGCCCGACCGAGCGCCCACCCAAAACAAAGCCGTTGACATCGGTGGATTTTTTGCGGCAATAGAAACCAACACCAATCATAACAGCAAAAAACAAAACTAAAAAAACGGATGTAATAAGAATGGTGTTCATGTTCTTTTTTCTCCTTATTAAGAATTATTTTGGGAAGCCACCAACTGCTCCGAGCCATAGATCTTGCGGAGCTTGGGCTTTTCGATCTTGCCGGTGGGGTTGCGGGGAACATCCGCAAAGATGATCTTGCGGGGCCGTTTATAGCGGGGAAGCTCGATGCAGAAATCGTTGATATCCTCCTCGGTGCATTCCATGCCTTCCTTGATTTGGATGATGGCGGCGGCGATCTCGCCCAACCGCTCGTCGGGCAGACCGATCACAGCCACATCCCCGATGGCGGGATGGGCAGCAAGGAAATCCTCGATCTGAACGGGATAGAGGTTTTCGCCGCCGGTGATGATCACATCCTTTTTGCGGTCGACCAGGAAGATAAAGCCCTCTTCATCCTGCATGGCCATATCGCCGGTGAAGAGCCAGCCGTCCTTGAGGGAGGCGGCGGTGGCGGCGGGATCGTTATAATAGCAGACCATCACGCCATCCCCTTTAAGGCAAAGCTCGCCCACCTCGCCTTGGGCCACTTCCTTGCCCTCGGGGTCCACGATCTTGACCTGCCAGCCAAAGCCCGGCACACCGATCGCGCCCACTTTATGTACATTCTCCACCCCCAGATGCACCGCACCCGGGCCGATGGATTCGGAAAGACCGTAGTTGGTATCGTATTGATGGTTGGGGAAATAGGTCAGCCAACGCTTAATGAGGCTCTTGGGAACGGGCTGGGCGCCGATATGCATCAGCCGCCATTGCTTGAGGCGGAAATCTTCGAGCTTGAGATCCCCCCGATCCAGGGCGTTGAGGATATCCTGGGCCCAGGGTACTAAGAGCCAGACAATGGTGCACCGCTCCTCCGAGGCGGCCTGCAAAATCTGCTCGGGGCGGGTGCCCTTGAGCAAAATTGCCTTACTGCCCGCGATCAGCGAGCCGAACCAATGCATTTTGGCGCCGGTATGGTAGAGGGGCGGAATGCAGAGGAAAACATCCTCCGCCGATTGGTTATGATGCTTTTGCTCCACGATCGCCGCATGCATCAGCGAGCGGTGGAGATGCAAAATGGCTTTGGGGAAGCCGGTGGTGCCGGAGGAAAAATAGATGGCGGCCTCATCGTCGGAGGTGATATAAACGCCGGGGGATTTGGAGGAGGCGTCGGCGGTCAGCTCCCGATAATCCTCGGCAAAGGCGGGGCAACCGTTGCCCGCATAGATCAAAAGCCGATTGCGGCTGATCTTATGGGCGATCTGCTCCACCCGCCCGATAAATTCCGGCCCGAAGATCAGGGCGTTGGCCTCGGAAAGGTTGAGGCAATATTCAATTTCATCGGCGCTGTAGCGGAAATTGAGGGGGACCGCCAGCGCGCCCGCCTTGAGGATGCCGAAATAGATGGGCAGCCATTCCAGGCAGTTCATCATCAGGATCGCCACCTTATCGCCGCGGCGGATGCCCCGCGCGATGAGGGCATTGGCCACCCGATTGGCCTTTTCGTTGAAAACGCCCCAGGTGATCTCCCGGCGGTAATGGCCGCTTGCGGCCGATTCCACCAGATCATAATCCCGCCAGGTGCGGCGGCGGTTTTCGGGCATCTCGGGATTGAGCTCCACCAGCGCCGTTTCGCTGCCCTTTTCGGCGGCGTTTCTTTCCAGTAAGTCTACGATGGTCATAGAAATTCTCCTTCGTCATAGATATTCGGGTCGCCCGGGAGGTCGACCCCTACAAGCAATAAAAAAGTCCTTTGGTTCGAAAAATCGAACCAAAGGACGAAATAAAATTCGCGGTACCACCTTTGTTCGCCTGCTCCTCGCGGAAAATACAGGCCTCACCGAGTATCCATCAATACTCTGCCGCCTTAACGCAGCGGATGCGGCGCAGCTTACTGAGCAAAACGTTTAAATCTAATGAAAAAGGTAGATTTTCGTTGCCTTTCGAAGCGCGGCTCGCGGAGTGTATTTCCGAAAAAGTTCTCTGCCGCCTTTCACCAACCGACGGCTCTCTGAAAGCAGAAGCTGATTCGTACTGATCCTTCCGTTCATCGCCTTTTAAAAATATAAACCAATTTTAAACCCATTTTTCAAGGTTGTCAAGATTTTTATAAAATTTTCTTTGTGTTTTTTGTCACAAAT
>JAZODI010000049.1:0-2011 GCA_045596965.1 Eubacteriales bacterium
CAGCTCCATCCCGCCTTCGGCGGTGAGGGGATAATCCGCCTCGGAGATCTCCACCTCGGTGATGGTATCCATCAGCTTCATGATGCTTTCCATATCTTTAGCCATCCGCTCCTTTTCCTCCCCTTCAAAAGAAAGGCGGGAAAGGGATGCCAGATGGTCGATTAACGCATGATCTTTCATAAATATATCCTATCCTTAATATATTCCACTTATTTTCCGTCGGAAGTATAGTTGGGAGCTTCTTTGGTAATATGGATATCATGGGGATGGCTTTCGATCAGGCCTGCGCCGGTGATCTTAACAAACTTACCCTCCCGCTTGAGATCTTCAATGGTAGGCGTTCCGCAATAGCCCATGCCGGAGCGCAAGCCGCCCATCAGCTGGAAGACCGTATCGCCCATGGCGCCCTTGAAGGGAACACGGCCCTCAACACCTTCGGGAACCAGCTTTTTGGTGCCGGTCTGGAAATAACGGTCGGCCGAACCCTTGGCCATCGCGGCCATAGAGCCCATGCCGCGATAGGACTTGAAGCGGCGGCCCTGGAACAATTCTTCTTCGCCGGGGCTTTCCTCGCAGCCGGCCAGCAGAGAACCGAGCATAACAACATCGGCGCCTGCGGCAATGGCCTTAACGATATCGCCGGAGAACTTGATACCGCCATCGGCGATCAGGGGGATATTGCGGCGGGTGCAGACCTCGGCAACGTCCATAACAGCGGTCAGCTGAGGAACACCGATACCCGAAACAACGCGGGTGGTGCAGATGGAGCCGGGGCCGATACCCACCTTCACCGCATCGGCGCCTGCATCGATCAGATCCTCGGCGGCCTGGGCGGTGGCGATATTACCGGCGATCAACTGGATGCCGGGGAAGTTTTCTTTGACCAGCTTGATGGTCTTCATGATATTGGCGGAATGGCCGTGGGCCGAATCCAGCACCAAAACATCCACCCCTGCCTCGATCAGCG
Source organism: Eubacteriales bacterium (assembly GCA_045596965.1). Lineage (GTDB taxonomy): Bacteria > Bacillota > Clostridia > Oscillospirales > QAKW01 > QAKW01. The sequence goes on from JAZODI010000049.1 coordinate 968, forward strand.
CGCCCGCACGGTCCAAAACGTCGTTGGTGATCCCGATGGCGGCGGCGCAGAGCAGGCGGCCCTGCTCATCGCGAGCAGAATTGGGGTATTTCACAGCCTTTTCGATATCCTTAATGGTGATGAGGCCGGAAAGCTTTCCGTTTTCATCCACCAAAGGCAGCTTCTCTACCCGATGCTTTTGCAGGATAACCTTCGCCTCTTCTAAGGTGGTGCCTACCGGGGCGGTGATCAACCGTTCGCCGGGAGTCATAACGGTGGAGATCTTGACATTGAAATCGGTCATAAACCGCATATCGCGGTTGGTAATGATACCGACCAACTTATCGTTTTCGCAGATGGGCACGCCGGAGATCTTGAATTTGCCCATCAGCGCATCGGCTTCATAAACGAAATTATCGGGAGAAAGGAAGAAGGGCTCATGAATAACGCCGTTCTCGCTGCGCTTTACCCGCTGAACCTCTTCGGCCTGCTGCTCGATGGTCATATTCTTATGGATAACGCCGATACCACCCTCGCGGGCCATGGCAATGGCCATCTTGCTTTCGGTAACGGTATCCATGGCGGCGCTCATCAGCGGCACGTTCAGCTTGATCTTATTGGTAAGGCGGGTGTTGAGCTTAACGGTATTGGGCAGGACTTCGCTCTTGGCAGGAACCAGCAATACATCGTCGAAGGTCAACGCTTCTTTTAAAACTTTCTCTGCGTAATTCATACATCCTTCTCCTTTATTTTTTCTATGTTATTAATATTGTATTATACAATCTTTTTATAAGGATTGCAAGCCTTTTTTATCGGATATCTTTTTCCCGCGGATACCATTTGACAATATGTGTAAATTTGGGTATACTTATAAGTTGTGAAGTAAAACTTTTGGAGGATTGCATGGCAAGAAAGAACGAGTACAACGACGAAAGTATCGTAAAACTAAAAGGCCCGGATCAGGTGCGGCTGCGGCCGGGCGTCATCTTCGGCTCCGACGGGCTGGACGGTTGCCAGCACGCCATCTTTGAGATCCTTTCCAATTCCATCGACGAAGCCCGCGAA
>JAZODI010000050.1:0-3353 GCA_045596965.1 Eubacteriales bacterium
GAATCTTGTCGATTTTACTTATTTGGAGGTTTTATGATAAAGTATCTGATCTTGGCCATTTTTCTTTGGAATATAATTGTTTTTTTAATGTATGGAATTGATAAGAGAAAGGCAGTAAAAAATCGATGGAGAATTCCCGAGCGCGTTTTGCTTTGGAGCGCATTTTTATTCGGCTCGGCAGGCGCATTTGCGGGCATGGAGCTCTTTCGGCATAAAACAAAGCATAACGCCTTTCGTTTCGGCGTCCCCGCCATGCTGGCTCTTCATTTGGCGTTGGTGGCTTACTTGACATTTCGGCATTGATTTGCTATGATTTTTGCTAATAAATTGCAATAATGGATTTGGATGTTTTTAAAGGAGAAAAATTTTGGATAATCAAATAATTGGTTCGATCGTTCTTCAGTTGGTGTTGATTGCTCTAAATGCGGTTTTTGCTTGTGCGGAGATTGCTGTCTTATCAATGAGCGAAAACAAAATCGAAAAATTAGCGCAGAGCGGCAATAAGCAGGCGGTCAAGTTGGAAAAGTTAACAAGGAATCCTGCTCGTTTTCTTGCCACTATTCAGGTGGCAATTACCCTTTCAGGCTTTTTAGGGAGTGCTTTTGCGGCCGATAATTTTTCCGAGCCTATTGTAACGCTGTTGTTGGGTTGGGGTGTTCCTATACCGGCAGCAACATTAGATGTGATCGCTGTTGTTGTGATCACTGTGTTGCTTTCATTTATAACGTTGGTGTTTGGCGAGCTGGTGCCCAAGCGAGTTGCAATGCGGAAATCTGAAAAATTGGCGTTGGGCCTGGCCGGTGCGATCAGCATGATCTCCACGCTTTTTGCCCCTTTGGTTTCGTTGTTGACTGCCGCTACCAACGGAGTTTTGCGCCTGATGCGGATCGATCCCAACGAGGAGGATTCGGAGGTGTCCGAAGAAGAGATCACTATGATGGCGGATGATGCGGCCGAAAAGGGGATCATTGATGAAGAAGAAAACAGTATCATTCAAAATGTTTTTGAATTCAATGATCTGACGGTCGCCGAGGCCATGACCCATCGAACTAAATTAGTGGTTTTATGGGCGGAGGATGGGATCGAGGAATGGGAGAAAACGATCGTTGAGCAACCCCATACTTTTTATCCGGTCTGTGAGGGGACGATTGATCGAGTAATTGGTGTTTTGGATACTCGAAAATTCTTCCGTCTGCCCGAACGATCCCGCGAAACGGTGATGAAGATGGCGGTGGGGCAACCGATGGCGGTCTCCTCTTTTACCAAGACGGATGATCTTTTTCATCGGATGAAATCCACCAAAACTCATTTTGCGGTGGTGATCGATGAGTTCGGCGGAACTGACGGTATTATTACCATCCATGATTTGATTGAACTTTTAGTTGGTGAATTGGAAGAAACACCCGAGGATATTATCTTTTTAGAAAAGGGTACATATAAAATTGCCTGCGATACCGAGCTAACAACGATCGAGCGTGAGTTAAAACTGGATCTGCAAAGCGATGCCGCCACCATGAGTGGCTGGATCGTGGAGCAGTTGGGCTCGTTTCCCGATGAGGGCAAGAAATTTCGTTATAATGAATTTACCGTTACCATCACAAAATCGGATGAAAAACGGGTACTGGAAGCGATTGTTAAGTTCGATCCGCCGGTTGAAGAGGAATAAGCAAACGGAGCATCTGCTGGATGCTCCGTTTATTTATGTGTTTTCACCAATCCGACGATAAATAAGGTATAAAAAGCAGGAGGCTCTTTGAGCATCCTTGGCTTTTACCAATCTAAAGATAGATAATAGGGTTGATGTGTGCTGATTTCAAGGCTGTCGCAAGAAATATAGCGAACGGTTTTCTCCTTGTCATTATAAGCAAAAATAAGATAACTATAGCTGTGGGCTGTCTTTTGAAATGGCTCATCTCCGGCATATAGAATCAAGCAAGTATAGTCGCCTTTTTTCAATTCGGCGAATTTATTACTATGGGTATTGTTTCCTACTGCTTTATTAAAAACATCCGTGGCTCGGAGTACTTCTCGGTTATAATCGTTCGCTTCTAAAGGCCACTCAGCATAAATGTCGTAGGTGTGACTAAACTGTTCAAAAAAATAATAATAATGAGCATCCGGATTTTCTGTTTTGAGAGTACCGTTTGAATTTTCGACTTTTTGTATATAATGTGGCCAGTTGGGGAAAAGCTCTTGAAAAACAATATCTCTATTGGCAAGACATTCTGCGTCAAAATCACGATAATTTCGAATGTCTGTTGTAGCGGAATGATCAACAATGCCCCATGGCAGTATGGCGGAGTAAGGGATGCTCAATACGCATAAAATGAGCAAAATACGTATGGCAATCGTTTTCCATTTTGCTTTAATTTTAGAAATGATCAAAACAGCAATGGATGGTCGCAGAGCTAAAACGGCGAATATGATCATTATTGGATCAAAAAGCGGATAACGGAATTCAATGACTTCAGTAAAAAAAGAATAAATAGTTATAACGATGGGTGCCCAAACAATAATGAAACGGATAGATGTTTTGAGAACAGTTAAAATGGTTTTGGGAAAATCTGCTTTTATGGTTTCTTTATGTTTCGGAAACAGGGGATCAGAAGTTGATAATTCCTTCGCGAGTTGTCCTAAAGTGTAAGCCCTTTCTGTATTTAATTTTGATAATGCCAATAGCCTTTCTTCCCCGTTTGCAACAATCTTTTCAGTTCTGTGTTTAACACTGCAAATAATTGAGGTACTTGCATTTGCATCGTTTATGATTTCTCGTATTTCATCGATGGTAAAATCAAATCTGCGCAAAATGGCAATATCATTTAATAAATCGATATCGGATTGAGAAAAATCGAAGGATTTACGACCAAGATAATTTTCGGAGTATTGAGGAGATATCAGCCGTTGCTCAAAATAATATCGAATGGTACGATCGGATAAACCGGTAATTTCACTGACTGCTTTGATTTTCATAATATCGCTCCTTTCTGATAGGAGTATATATTTTGACGTTGGGTAAAAGTCAAGTGCTTTGTAATCATTATACGATAAAATTCAATAACATCAAGTGTAAAAGGAATATAAGACACCATAGATATAAGAAGAAACTAAATGACAGGACTTGAACCTGTAGCCGCAAACGGCAAAAGCCGTTGCGGCTAAAAGCGGCGGATGCCCCCACTCGCTCGCTTTTATTGCGCGAAGGCGCAATAAAAAGCAACCGCTCGGGGATGGCGAGGCAAGAGACCGCAGGTTCAAGTATTAATTCAGATAATAAAAAAACAGAGCAACCGAAGTTGCTCTGTTTTTTATGGTCCGAGTGACAGGACTTGAACCTGCGGCCTCTTGACCCCCAG
>JAZODI010000051.1:0-6574 GCA_045596965.1 Eubacteriales bacterium
GCATCATCTTCATGAACATAAACTGCACGCCCTCCACTTTAAATGTTACGGAAAATTTGAGATTCCATACGGAAATCATTACCCTTGGTCGAAGAACGGGAGTATTCGGGATTCCGGCATTTTCCGCGGGGCAAATGTGGGAGATACTTATTTATTGGCAAGCGCCGACGGCAAAAATATTACGCAGATCTATAGCACAAAGCTGTTTACGCTTATGGACTAATTTTTGAAAGGGATTATCATGGAAAGAGAACGCTTCACTCGTGAACAAATCAAACAAGAAACTTTGGGTCTTCTTAAAGAGGAACTTTCGCGAAGGATTGCCGATTTTTTCGCTTATCCCTTTTGCTTGTTTCTCTTTTCCCCCATCATCACTTATCTGACGCGCTTTTTTCTGCCGGAAGAAACCAGCATTTTCATTTCTCGTGTAATCGCTCTTGTTTTTCTTTCTTTGCTGCTGGCTTTTTTGCTCATTCGGCTATGTGAGACTATTTCGGACATCTCCAAAATGAAAAAGAACCGCTTTTTTACCTTCCCCGAAAAGCTGATCGGCATGCAGGAAGGGCGGGAGCGTAACCGAAAATATCTAATTAGCGACCCCTTCGCTTTTCCACACATGCTCTATTTCAGCAGTTGCGATCGCTACAAAATCCCCCGGGGCATGAATTATAAATGGTCCAAATTGGGCGGGATCCCCGAATACGGTGTTTTGCGTGGATCAAACGTCAATGACATATTTATCTTGGTAAGCACCGACAACAAAAGAATCCTGCTGGCATATAACACCAAATTGTTTGAACTTGTAGATTAAAAAAGTAAGAGCAACACAAATCATTTGTGTTGCTCTCTTTTCTTTTGGGAGGATTTTTATCCTTTGCTTGTAAAAGGGCAGGGGGTATGGTATAATTTTTTTGCAAAACCCAAGAAATGAGGATTAATTTATGGAAAAAGAACGTTTAACCCGCCGGCAGATCAAGGAAGATATTTTGGTTCTTATGAAAAAAGAATGTGCCAACCGAGTTGTGGGTCTTCTCATTCCCATCGCTGCTTTTCCCTTTGCGCCGATCCTCAGCCTATTCACCCGCTTGTTTCTTCCCGAAGAGATATCCTTGATCGTTTTCCATGCAATCATCTTCATTTTTGCTTTATTGTTGCTGGCTTATTCCATCATCCTTCTAATTGAAACTATTTCTGATATTTCAAAAATCAAGAAAGACCGCTTTTATGTTTTTTCCGAAAAACTGCTCGGCAAACAGGAAGCCCCGCCCCGCCAAAAACGCGGAATGATCTGCAACGATCCTTACGATTCGTCCTACCTTCTTTATTTCAACAGTTGCGATCGCTTCAGAATCCCCCGCGGCATGAATTATAAGTGGTCCAAATTAGGCGGCATCCCCGACTACGGTGTTTATCGAGGCGCAAATGTCAACGACACCTTTATCCTGGCCAGCACTGATAGCATACGAGTCCTCATAGCTTATAATACCAAACTATTTGAACTTGTAGACTAAAACCTCTATATAAAAAGGCTTATGTATAACGCCTTGCTATACATAAGCCTTTCTCTTTTAGCCAGCTAAGGCCGCACAAATATCACTTAATTTTACTTTTTTATCTCCCTTTAAAACCATAGAGACATCATACCCCGTTTTGTTTGCGCAATAATCAAGAATACTAAAATAAAAATTTGGTTGATATAGTAAATCATCAACGATCTCCTTCAGATCTCCGAATAAAGTAATAAAATTATAGGCCCATTTAAGGTGGTTTTCTTCTAAAGCCTTCTCTAGAACATCATCTGCTGCTGCCTGCGACAATTCCCTTTTCACCTCTTCTTCATCGGTTGATAAAAGAAGTAAAATCACTGTTTTTGCTATATCATACGTCATATCTATAGCTTCCCAGAAAGAAGAAAACGGGAGCACTATTTTCAGAACATCATACACGAATTCAAGGACGTTCAACATTGTATAATCATCGATAATCGTATGAACACCAAAAATGGTCTCCGATTCTGACGCAACCCCCCTTGGATCCTCCCAACTTCTTGTTATACCCCATGTATCTTCCGTAACTCGTATAAAATAATGCGGATCTCTTCCAAATAAAACTTTGAAAACATGGTCTTTATATTCCAGAATCCCTTCTAATCCATGTTCACGAAATTTGCTTTCAGCAAAGGTCTGCACATAGGCTGCTACACCATGTGGATCAATGGCATATAGCAGTTTGAACTCTTCATCTGTATATGTCCGAACCTCGTCGCTGTCATCGGGGGCAACAAAATAATTCTGTTTAAAGCGCTCCTCTAAATAATCGTTGGTACGATTGTTGTCATCAAAGATCATATCTTTATTTATACAATACCAGGTTTTCCCCGTTTTTTCGAAAACCACCTTGTTGGATTCTCCATCCTTTTGAATTGTAACTTTATCAATAACGACAGTCAAAGTAAGGGAATCGGAATGGCAACCGTCCAACGAAGTGGCACGAATGGTTGTTTTGCCCAATTCATGGGCATAAACACGGCCGGTGGCAATATCAATGGTTGCAACAGAGGGGTTGCTGCTGGTCCAGTTCACGCGGGTATCCGAAACACCGCATTTCGGCGTAAAGGATACGGAGCAATACATGGTCTCCCCGCGACGAACGGTGGCATTTTTGGGAGAAACGGTAACGGATGTAACATGAATCGGGGGTTCAACGGTGATGACACAGGTTCCGCTTTTCCCGCTTCCGTCGGTTGCCGTTGCCTTAATAGTTACAACGCCTTCTTTTTTTGCATAAACAAATCCGCTATCGGGATTAACGGTGGCAATATTTTCATTGCTGCTGCTCCATCTCACCTTTTGATTGGTCGCATTAGACGGAACGATCATCTCGTATAAATAGGCCGATTTGCCCACCGTCATCGGTCTTTCGGATGGGAGAACGCTTACAGATGTAACCAGAATCTTTGGCGGTGTTTGGGAACCACCGCCACTGCTGCCACCGCAAGCATTATATGCCATGGTAGCCACAGAATTACGCGGGGTCAGTAACGCCAGGTTCTCATCTTCCAGATAGGGAACCTCTTGTTCAAAATCTGCATCATTCACCAAAAGTGCAGTTGCTGTTACCGTTACGGTAAGATGGTCTGTTTTTTCTGCATCACCGTTTGCTACTGCATAAATTTTTGCCGTTCCCGGCGCTTTGGCGTAAATATAACCGCTTGACGCATTAACAATTGCCACGTCGGTATTGCTGCTGCTCCAAGTAACGGCTTTTGTTTCGCCGGGATCTGCCTGTACCTCTGCATAGGCATCATGATACCAGTTCCCTGCTTTAATCGTCAGATTGCTTGGATAAACTTTCACCGATTGAATTTCTGACATTTTTCTCTACCTCCATTATACCTATATTCACCGATTAAAACATCTTTTCAATAATAACCTGCTCGTTTTTCACAAGGTTGAGATTGAAAACAGTTTCTTTGTCGGCATCATCGTAAATGGGGTGGCAATTTTTACCGTATTGCCAAACAGCAATGTCTTTGCGTGTAATCCCCGAAGGAGCATAGGGGCCCCATTGATCCGGGTGGATCAAGTGGGTAGTTGTCAACCCATCATATTCCTTCAAACTCGGAGCGACAGCCCAAACAAGACACTTCTCCAGAATCTCCCGATCTCCCAAAAGGCCCGTGCTGAACTCTCGGTCAAACCCGTATCTTGCATCGGTATTTGCCTTAAATGCAGGGGTCAGCCCCGCACTCAACAGTTCATCCGCATAACCGCGCATATAGTGGCGCGAGAGATTTTCATTTTCCCCGATCTCAAGGAAAATCGCTGTCCCCTGGGGAATGTTCAACTCGTATGCAATTGCATTAATTTTCTTTGCGTCGATTCTTCCTTGTTCCTCTGTTGTCTTATTCTCAGCAGTTTTATAAATCGCCGCAATCTTACAGCCCTTGTCGTGAAGGAAAGCAATTTCTTCCTTCGTCAGACTGTTTTCGCCGACAAGGTTTCTTCCCCAGAAATCCGGGTATACCTTGTTGCGTTCCACCCATTCAAACATGGTGATATTATTCTGAAGAATATCATCTGCCTGAACGTCTGAATCAACACCAAATAAAAGTCTTTCTTCCTTTGGTTGTTTTTTAATGGTATTTCTACATGCCATATTTTTTCTTCTCCTTTTTAAATGATTTTTGAGTTTTCCTCAATCTTTTTTTGCAGCTGCAAGTTCAGTATAAAATTTAAACCGGTCAATAATTGTCCGTAATGAAAAAATTTTTAAAAAAATCACAACGCCCACCATTCAATCGGTGCGCGTTTTCTTTTACAAAAAAAGAGCAACACAAATGATTTGTGTTGCTCTCTTTTTCGTCTGTTTTATTAATACCCTTGTAGGGGGGTGATGCCCACATAGCTCCCTACAAATTTATTGAATGACATTTTTCAGAATGTAGTCCATGATATGCTCGTCGTTGGTGCAGATGGCGCGGTCGGCGATCCGCAGTAGATCGGGGTGGGCGTTTTTCACCGCTAAGCCTAAACCTGCTTTTTGGAGGTTATCCATATCGTTGGTGCTGTCGCCCACGCCGATGGTGGCGGCGGGATCGATGCCCAGAAGCTCTGCCAGCGCCAAAAGGGCCACGCCCTTGCCTGCGCGAATGGAATTGATCTCTAAATTATGGGGCATGGAGGCGGTAACCGAAAACCATCCGGTTGCCAAAAGGGCGGCGCGGCATTGCTCCAGCAGCTCCTCCGATTCAAAAAAGCAGCAGCAGGATTCGATTGCCTCCATCCCATCGCAAAATGTGTCGAAATCGGCAACAAATTCGTCCTTATCCTCAACATGCTGAATAAACAGCTCGCTCATGCGGTAGGCTCGGTAAAGATCATGGTCCCGCCGATCGAGATCCACATAGGAAACGCCTTCAAAATGAATGGTAAAGATGGAGCGGGTCTTGCGCAGAGTTTCCAAAAGAAAGACCTTTTCCTGCCCGCTTATCCCGTTTTGAATGATGGCTTTTTTGGTTTTGGTATCAAAAACGGCTCCGCCGTTGCTGGTAATATAATACCGCGCCTCTTGAAGGGCGCGCACTTCATGGGCAACCTCCGATAAGCTCCGCCCCGTTGCAGGAACGAAATACCCTCCCATCGCCGTAAATTTTTCGATGGCGGCTTTATTTTCCGCCGAAAGCTCCATTTTGGAATTTAAAAGGGTACCGTCCAAGTCGGTAGCAATAATTTTATAATTCATATTTTATCCTTTTAATGAATGGGTTTATCCTTAATCACTTTTGGGTTACGAGGATATTGTTTTGGGGTATCATTGATTTTGCGAATGACGATAATTGCTCTCTTATCCTCTTCCTCGGGCAGAGTGTAATGGAAGACGCTCTCCACCTTGCCGCCCAAAACTTGGATGGCCTTTTGGGCGTTTTGCAGTTCTTCATCAGCGGATGCGCCCTTATAGGCGATCAGCGCGCCCCCTTTTTTCACCAAAGGCAGGCAATATTCCAGCAATTTGGAAAGCTCCGCCACCGCGCGGGAGATGGCAATATCGAAATGCCCCCGCAGAGCGCGATCCCGCCCTGCATCCTCCGCTCGCATATGGAGGGTGCGGATAGCGGAAAGGTTTTGATTTTCAATAATGCCATCGATAAAGTTCAGCCGTTTTTGGAGGGAATCCAATAGGGTCATCTCCAGATCGGGGCGGGCGAATTTCAAGGGCAGGGAGGGAAATCCCGCCCCGCAACCAACGTCGATCACCGAACTGCCCGCGGGGAAGATCCCCTTGGCGGCGGGATAGATGCTATCCCAATAATGCTTTTTCACCATCTCCTCGGGGTCGGTGATAGCGGTGAGGTTCATCACCTTGTTGGTTTCCAGCAATTGCTCTTCAAATTTTAATAACTGCGCCCCTAAATCGGCAGGGCAGGGAATCCCTTCCTGCTCCAAAAGAGCCACCAATTTATTCATTCGTTCCATGATTTCTCTTCCTTTGCTCCAACTCAATCATCAAAACACTAACATCGGCAGGGCTGACGCCGCTGATGCGGCTTGCCTGCCCGATGGATACCGGGCGCACCGCCGCCAGCTTTTGCCGCGCCTCCAACCGCAGGCCGATCATCTCTTCATAGCAAAGGTCCTCGGGAATGCGGCGGTTTTCCAGCCGTTGGAACTCCCGCACCTTGGCCAGCTGCTTTTCAATATAGCCTTCATATTTAATGGAGATCTCCGCCTGCCTGCCTTCGGCTTTGGTGAGGGCGGGGCGGTCGGGATCGATGGGGGCAAGGTCGAAATATCCCACCTGCGGCCTCGCGATCAGCTCCGCAAGGGATGCGCCGCCCGAAAGGGGCGGAGTTCCGCACCGCTCCAGGATCTCTTTGAGCTGCTCATTTTGAGGGGAGCAATAGGTGGAGCGCAGGCGGGCAATCTCCCGCTCGATGTTTTGCTTTTTGGCTTGGAATTTTTGATACCGCTCCTCGCTGATCAGCCCGATCTCATAGCCGATGGGGGTGAGGCGCAGATCGGCGTTATCCTGGCGAAGCAGAAGGCGGTATTCGCTGCGGCTGGTCATCATGCGG
>JAZODI010000052.1:0-24220 GCA_045596965.1 Eubacteriales bacterium
CTTTAATGATCTGCATTGCCTGGAGGATATTGTGTTCCCCGAAACGCTGGCGGTAATCGATACATGCTTTATTGATTGCGATCGGCTGGTGCGCCTTGATTTTCATCCTGTTATGACTTCCATTCGCCACAATAGTTTTTATGATTGCGACGGGCTGAAAGAGATCCGCTTTTCTTCTGAGATCATTATTACAGACGCCGGGCACAGTTCCGATCCCTTTGGAAATCTGGATTCCTTGACAGAGATCCATATTCCGGGTGGCTCGGATCTTTCCAGCGCATTTGTGGGCTGCCCTCAACTGAAAAAGGTGCTGCTGGGACCGGGTAAGGTTTTGATAGCGGATACCTATTTTTCGACGTTTGGCGAGAGCCAAATGGTGTCGTTTTACGAATGTCATGAAGATCTGAAAATTTATGCAACGCAGACAGACGGGTTTTATAACCATAGCTTGGAAAAATTAGCACCGATCGTCGTTTCAGAAGAGGAGCTTCTTTCGATGATACAAAACGAAGGATAAAAACCAAAAATAAAAATCTCTCAACCCGGTTAAAGATGCTTGGTTGAGAGATTTTGTATGTCAGGCAAGATGATGTTTACAATTGCCGCCAAGTGCCTAAGGGCGCTTGGCATTAATTATCGTGATGCTTGGGCTGCTTGGGTGGGCGGGATGATGCCGAGGTTGTTGTCGGTAGCAGATTCTTCGGTAACGTTTAAATAGTGGGAGGTGATAAAGCGGCCCTCGGTCTCATCGTATTTGGCCCAGATCTCGATGGCATAGGGGGTGCCCATATAATCGGGATATTCCACCTCGGTGATGCCTGTTCCGGGCGCGATTGCCTGGGTGCGCCAGCCGTTTTCGCAACGCAGGTAAACATTCTCTTCATAGTTTTCCAAGCCGAATTGGATATAGAGGGTATTATTATCCCGATCCAAAACAACATTTTCATCCAAAATATATTCTACCCGCATGCTGTTGATATCGTTTGCGGTGAAGGATTGGCCTTCGATCTCGCCCACATCCACGGTATCCACATAGAATACCCGCAAATTGGTGGCGGATTCTTTAGCGGCGCTGAATCTTGTCAAACCAAAAACGGCCATGAGAACAAAGAGGATCGCCGCTAAAACGCCAACGCCCACAACCCCCAAAATGATGGGCAGGGCCTTGCTTTGCTTGGGGCTCGGGCGGCTTTCCGAAAGGTTCAGGGCGATTGTTTTGATCAGCGCGGTATATTCTTCTTCCGAAGGAGCATCCGCAACGCCCCATTCCATCGCCACCTTCGACCAATAGGCCGCTTGGGGCAGATCCCCTGCGTTTTTATATTCCGATGCCAGCAAGCCGCTTGCCTCGGCGTTGCCAAATCCTGCCGCCTCGGTGAGCAGGGAAAGCTTTTCTTCGGCGGGGGCTTGCTTGGCCAGATCCAGCAGGGCGGAATGTACCTTACCCTCCGCGCCCTTTTGGAGCAGCTCCAGCGCGTTGCCCTCATAAAGGGCGGCATCGCCTTTTTGAAACTTCGCCAACCGGTAGGCGGCAAAGGGGTTGCCCTCCTCCGCCAGCCGCTCCAAGGCGGCCGCATCTTCCTTACCGGTATAACCGCTCTTCATGGCGGCGATCTCCTGATCGTTGGCCGCGATGCGGTATTTGGCAAAATCCTGCATGGCAGGGGTTTCATGGGCCCGCGCCTGCTCTTGGATGGGCTTGGTTTTATAAACCGCCTCGGTATGTTTCGCTTGCCATTTAAGGAGAATAACAGGGAAGAACAAGGCATAAATGCCCAAGGTTAAAGGCGTCAGCAGGCCGAGGAGCAGATATTTTACGAAAAGCTGACCGCCGGTGCCGTTGAACTCCAAGGGGCTGCCGCCGATATGGGTGTGCTTGGCCTCCCATTGCAGGATCATTTTGGTGGCCCAAGCGGCGCCGATACCAAAGGTGACGAGGGTGAGCAGAGCGGCGAGGAGATAGGTCCCCAAGTATCCGCCCGCGCCGCCGGAGAAATAACTTTCAACAGGTTGCTCTTCATCGGCATAGAAGGTATGCTTCACAACCCATTTCTTCATCCCCAGCCCCAGCCAAATACCATAAATACCAAAGGTAATGAGGGTTAAAAAGAGCCAAAGGAGATATTTCCCGATCAGCTGATGGCCATGGCCGTTGAAGTTCAAGCGGCGGCCGTTGATAACGGTATGCCTTGTTTGCCAGCCCTGCACCATGCAAACGATCCAAGGAACAGCGATCCCCAGGGTGACGGCGGATAAAAGAGCGGCAAGGATGGAATAACCGATCAGTTGAAAGGTGTTGCCATCGAAATAGGAGCCTTCCCCTGCGGGAAGAGGCGCATCTTTTTTGAAGCAAAGCGCAACAATCAATGCGATGATGCCGACAACCGCGGCAATGCCCAGAACAATAATTAGGATACCTGCAATAGAAAGCATAAGGGTTTCCTCCATATTTTTAATATAATTTAACTATAGCAAGTTTTGCGAAAAATGTCAAATAATGAAAAAAGAGACCCCTCAGGGTCTCTTTTTATTCTTTGGTTAAAACCTTCTTTTGCCAGGATTTTTGGTTGCACTTGGGGCAACGCATATATCTGGTGCGGTTGACGTGCGCGGCCATAAAAACGTTGCTGTATTTGGGAACATAGCGATGCCCGCACTTCCGGCATTCATAGTAGCCCGCCTTTTGTTCGATCATCAACATAAAAGGCGTTGCGATCAAAAGGGGAACCAAACCGGCCAAGACGATGATTACCTGCGCCCATTCCTCCATCGGCATCGCGCCTGCGATGATGGCCGAAACAATCAGCGGAATGATGCAGCAGATGCCTGTAACGATCTCGATGCGCAGCAATCGTTTGTCGCTTTCTTCCTTTTGCCGTACCATCTCTAATAAGTTCTTTTCCAGTTCTTTATTATAGTTATCCATTGAAACAACCTCCCCACTCAATAAATCGTTTACACTGATTTTTAAAACAGAGCAAAGCTCCAGCATGATCGCAGAATCGGGCATCGCCCGACCGGTCTCCCATTTGGAAACCGCCCGATCGGTGATATGAAGCCGCTCGGCCAACTGCATCTGCGTTAGATTCTCTTGCTTTCTGCAAGCGGCAATGAATTTGCCGATTTTCACCTGATCCATATTGGGCCTCCTTTCTGCTTTTAGTGTAAACGAGATGGGGATGAAAGTAAACATACTGTTGGTTGATATCTATATTATAGGACATTTTTTGGCTAAATACAAGAAAAAGCCGGCCTTGGAGGGAGGAATGGAAATATAAGGGATACGGTGCGCTCTCGGTTTTTGTCGACCGCTGCGGGCGGTGATCGACAAAACCTTCGTGCTGCCGACTCGCGGTCTCGAAAGGCTAACGCGGCCTTGCGGCTGTTTCGACGAACTTTTTTGCTTTGCAAAAAAGTTCAAATCCCGCAGTTCTCCTCCGCCAAATAAAAAAGCCGGCCTGCAAGCAGGCGGCTTTTTTATTTGGCGGAGGAGAAGGGATTCGAACCCTTGTGCCTTTTGGGCAAACGGTTTTCAAGACCGCCTCGTTATGACCACTTCGATACTCCTCCGTGTTTCTTTCCATATTATACTGATTTCAGAGGTTGGTGTCAAGATAAAAAACAGCGATCTTTTCGATCGCTGTTTTAAAATCATTGGTTCGCCGTTTGTTGATTCTGAATGATCCGTTTGACGGTTGCTTTTTCCGATTTAAAGCGGATGAAGTTGATCACCAGCAGGATGAGGGCGAAGGGGTTGAAAAAGAGCTCCAGCAATACCCAGCCTACCGATTGGCAATGTTTTTCGGTGGGGCGGACATCGGGATAAAGCCCCTGCATCAAGGGGGTGATCTTTGCGGCGGCCACCAGGTTGACTACTCCCGCAGGGAGCAATGTCAGGGCGCAAAGGAAGAGCAGAAGGGCGGCAAGGCCCGAGCCGAAAGCGGCGACTTGGGCGAGGGTATCGGGATCGAAGACCAGGGCGCTCAGCCCTGCAACGGTCAGCCCGCAAAAGAGCAGAAAGATCCCGCTGAACACCAGAAAAAGGATGCCGACAATGCGCAGGGCGGTGCGTTCATATTTCAAAATGCGGTGGGTTTGATCCAAAAAGGCTTGCTCTTCGGCGGCGCGGGCGTGGATGGCCTCTGCCTCCACCGATTTTCCGCAACGGTCGCAAAAGCGATCCTCGGTTTTAAGGGATTTTCCGCAAAAAGGACAATAAAACATTTTTTCTACCTCCTGATTATTTTTATATTATCATAGAGCAGAAGAATTTTCAATCGCAGGGCGGGAAAATTAAAAGATAGGAAATAAATTGTTCATAATAAAGGAGCGAGCGATATGTGCACAGCCATTTCTTATCTTTGCGGGGATCATTATTTTGGGCGGACCTTGGACTATGAGCAGTCCTATGGGGAAGAGGCGGTGGTTACCCCGCGGGGCTTTTTAGGGGGAGATTATGCCATGGTTGGGATTGCGGCAGTGCGGGAGGGAACACCCCTTTACTATGATGCGGTCAACGAAAAGGGGCTGGCGGCGGCAGGCTTGCTTTTCGCGGGCAACGCCCAATATTTTCCGCCCCGGGAAGGGGCAAAAAACATCCCCTCTTTTGCGTTTATCTCGGCCCTTTTGGGAGCGTGCGCCAACCTTGGGGAGGCGCGCCGATGGTTGGAGGATTGCATCATCACCAACCAACCTTTCTCTGCCGACCTGCCTCCCTCGCCCCTTCATTGGCTGGTGGCCGATCGGAACGGGGCGTTGGTGGTGGAATCCACCGCCGCGGGGCTGAAGATCTATGAAGATCCCATCGGGGTGCTGGCCAATAACCCGCCCTTCGATCAGCAGATCACCCGCCTGGCGGATTATCAGCACCTCTCCCCCGAAAATCCTCAAACCACCATGGGTCTGCCCCTCTATAGCCGCGGGCTGGGGGCGGTCGGCCTGCCGGGGGATTATTCTTCTCCCTCCCGCTTTGTCCGCGCCGCCTTTGCAAGGCAAAACCTCCGCCCCGCCCAAAAGGAGACCGAGCGGGTGGGACAGTTTTTTCACCTGATGGGGGCAGTGGAGGTGCCCAAAGGTTGCCTCAGGGTGGAGGGGGCGGATGCCTATACCCTCTATACCTCCTGCGCCAATACCGATCGGGGGATCTACTATTATACCACCTATGAAAACCGCCGCATCTCGGCGGTGATGCTGATGGGCAAAGAGAGCGGAACTACCCTGCGGCGATATCCTTTGGGGCGCAAGCAGGATATGGGTTGCATTTTATAATAAGCTATGTTAAAATATAGAAAATATTAGCAGAGTAGATCGTTGCGGGTTAAGTGCCTGAGGGACGGGGAGTTGTCCTTGGGACGAAAAAGGCCTTGCCTTTGCCGTGCGGCGGTCGCATCCCGCTGCTGCATATAATGAGAAACCTTCTCTACGCATATGCAGTAACGCGATAGGGGAGGTATTTTTTTATGACAGAATGCAACCATATTTTCACATCCGCCTATTGGAAGGCGGCGGCCGCCGAACTGAAAAACCCCGGCCGCCTGGCCTTGGCCGCGCTCTTTTGCGCGCTGAGCGTGGTGGTGGGGGGGATCACCATCAACATTACCCTAACAGTGCAGATCCATTTCACCTTTTTCATCGTTGCCTTGGGGGCGGCGATCTATGGGCCGGTCTGCGGGATGGTGGTGGCGGCGGTGGCCGACCTGCTCAATTATATGCTGTTTTTGAGCGCCTATCCTTATTTCCCCGGCTATATGCTCAGCGAAATGCTGGTCGCGCTGATCTTCGGCCTGCTTTTATATCGCCGAAAGATCACCCTTTCCCGCCTGTTTATCGGCAAGGCGCTGATGAGCTTTCCCATCAACGTTGGGTTGGGGTCGCTTTGGAATTGGATCCTCTATGATAAAGCCTATCTCTATTATTTTTGGGAGAAGATGATCAAAAATATCCTCCTGCTCCCCTTAGAGGTGATGGCGTTGGCGGCCTTTTTCGGGCTGATGATCCCCATTCTGGCCCGCATGAAACTTTTGCCCGCCCATGGGGAACGGGAGCTCTATCGCCTGCGGTTTGGGTCCAGCGCCCTGCCCACTTTGGGGATGACCTCATTTGTGGTAGCTCTGATCGGCTGTTATTACGCCTGGGTGATGGCCACCCTGGCCCTTTGGATCCTGGCAGGCTTTTTGCTGATGGCGGGGGTTGCGTTGCTGATCGCGGCGGCGATTATCCGTAAAGGAAAAACGGCTTCGAAAGAACCGTAAAAAAATCTCTCAATCCGTTCGGATTGAGAGATTTTTGTGTTTTTGGAGTACAAATGAATTGTACTGTTATTGCCGTAACACAATTCATTTGTGTTACGGCGATAATGCAGTCTATATCATTGCCAATTAGATTAATCCCAAAATTTTAAGTAATATACCTGCGTCTTTTAATCCTTGCAGATATAAATAATCCATTTCATCCATATTGAGGCTGTTTTCCGCCTCCTCTAATCGAAGAATCAATTTCTTTTCTTTTTTCGGCAAAAGATCTTTGATCTGTTCCATATAGACTATTTTTTTCTCGCACTTTTCTCGATAAGTCTCATTATGAGTCAGTTCCTTATCCATCTTATCCAAAGCAAGTTCGATTAAAGCCATCTTATAATCGTTATACATACTACCTCCAATGTCATTTAAACGAATGATAAAAGTAATATAACACAGCGCAAATCCTTTGTCAAGTCATTTGTATGAATGATTTTTAATTCGTTTGAATTATTTGTGTTACAATAAAAGTACAACCTTTGGAGGTGTGCGTATGAAATATGTAAAAAGAATTAAGGATACCCGCATCGATAACGATAAGGTGCAGGAAGATCTTGCCAAGGCATTGGAGATCACAAAGCAGCAATACAGCCTTTATGAAACCGGTAAACGCAAGATCCCCATTGATAAATTCATCAAACTCTGCGAGTATTATAATCTTTCCTCTGATTACCTTTTAGGGTTAAGCGATGAGCCCAAAGCGTTGAAATAAAAAAGAAATCTCTCAATCCGTTCGGATTGAGAGATTTTTTATGTTTTGGGAGTACAAATGAATTGTACTGCTTGCGGGGTAACACAAATGAATTGTGTTGGAGGCGATATACTTTTACATCCCGCGTCTTGGCGGGATATAAAAGCGCGATATATTTGCTATAGGCAAATGCGATATTATTTTGCAAGCAAAATAGCGATATGATAGAAACCCCGCCGGGGTTTCTATCGCTGCCCAAGCAACGCTTGGGCTATAAACCGCGGTTGAAATAACCGCTATCCTGCATGGATAGGGCATTGGAGCCGCAGACGATGATATGGTCTAAGAGGCCGATATCCTTTTCCAGCAGTTTTTTGCGTATCATGCGGGTGATGTTGACATCCTGATTGGAGGGTGCAACGCCTGTGAAATGATTATGGGCCAAGACAACATAGCGGCATTCCTGCCGCATCGCCTCCTTCATCAGCAGCTCGGAATGAACCTCCACCGCATCGAGGCAGCCTTTATAGAGCAAGACACAGTCTGTTACCAGCTTGGTCTGATCCAGAAAGGCGGCGAAGATGCATTCATCGCTCCGCCCTAAAAAGCGGGGGATGAAATAGTCCATCATCTGGCGGCTATCCAAAAACCGCGGGCGGTGCTCTGCGCTTTGCTCATAATAGCGGCGGGTAATATCCGGGAGCATCTTCAAAAAGAAGGCGGTATGAGGGCCAACGCCCTCCACCTTGGTCAACTCATCCTCTTCTGCCTCTAATACCTCCCGCAGAGAGCCGAATTTTTCCAGCAGGGCATGGGCGATGGGGTTGGTGTCTTTTTGCAGAATGGTATAGCCCAGCAGAAGCTCCAGCACCTCATGGTCCGCAAAGCCTTCCAGCCCTGCAGAGCGGTAGCGCTCCCGCAGGCGGTGGCGGTGTTTTTCGTGAATGGATCGTTCCTTCGGCAAGGGTGTTCTCTCCTTTTAAATAAATCGGATGGTGCGGCGGATATAATAGGTGCGCCGCTGGCTTTGCATCACCTTCAGCTTGACCGAAAGGAGGCCATGGGGCGTTTGCAGCTCCGCTTCCGCATTCTTTTCGTCGGTTTGGGTAAATTCTTTCACCTTTAAGGTTTTGCCGCAGATGGGGCAGGCGATCTTTTTCAGCCGCTTATCCGCCAGCGCCTTTTCGGCGGTGCGGAATGGGGGAAAATAATCCTTGGTGCTATGCATACTATGCCAAAGCACGCCGTTGAGCTCGGTATAGTTGCGCACACCCTCCCGAAGGTTGAGCGCGCGGGCGACCCGCGCGGTATAGATCGCGTCGTTGAAGGCGTTATGGATCTGCAGAGAGGGCACAATGTTTAATTGCTCCATGGCATATTCCAGCGAAAACTGACGGTTTTCATGGGCGATCTGCCCATTGAAGATGCCCTGCAGATTAAGGCAGGGGGGGAGCCAATCCTCCTCCAGATCGTGCATCAGCAGGTTATCCTTGAGCATCTGGATATCGTCGTAGCCCCAGGAGAGGAGCAGGCAATCCTTGCCGCACCATGCGCGGAACTCCTCGATCGCCTCTTTAAACTTCTTTTTCCCTTTGAGCATCTGCTGATCGATGCCGGTCATCTTCTTGATGCGGTGATGGAGCTTGCGGTAGAAGGTGGGGGCGATCAGCAGGTCGATGCAATCGATCGCTTCGGCGCGCTCGTTTAATTTGATGGCGCCGATCTGGATGATCTCGCCCGAAAGATATATGGGGGAAAGGACCGCCGTTTCCTTGGAAAAGGGCTGATTCCATTCCATGTCGAAAACAATATAGTTCATATTAAATGCTTAAAGATTTTATTTCAGGATGCTCATCCATAAACTTGAGCACTGCGCTGAAAGGAATATTTTGCTTCATCCGCACCTGCAGGATCATGTTGAGGGTATTATCGGCGCAGGTGGTGATGCGGGAGGAAACGATGGTGATGCCCAGCTCCTTTTGCTTTTCCTTCAGAATCGAGCGGATCTCGGGGGTATCCACTAAGGTCATGCGGATCTCGCCGTTGGAATAGGCATCATAGCCCACGTTGAAATGATGCATCAGCAACTGAACAGCGAGGATCAGCACAGCCATAAAGATCGCAACAAGATAAAGCCCGCTTCCGCAAGCCATACCCACCGCGGCGGTGGCCCAGATGCCTGCGGCGGTGGTAAGGCCCTTCACCGTGTTGCCGTTTTTATAGATGACGCCCGCGCCCAAGAAGGAAATGCCGGTTACCACCTGGGCGGCAATACGGGCAGGATCGGCACCCCGAGAGCCCACCGCATCGGCCATATCAAAGAAGGCATATTTGGAGATGACCATAAAGAGGGCGGCCGCCCCTGCGATGATGCAGTGGGTGCGGATGCCCGCCTCCTTGGAACGCTTGGTACGCTCCAGGCCGATGATGGCGCCTAAGAAGGTGGCCAGAATAATGCGGAGAAGATAGATCAGCACCGGATGCTGAGCCAGAAGGTCTTTAACGGTATTAAAAATAGCAGCCATGATGATGCTCCTTTATAATGATATTTCGGTAATTTCAGGATGGTCCTTCATAAAATGATAAACATCCTCGAAGGAAATGGTGGCAGGGGTGCGGATCTGGAGATAGATGGAAACCAAACCGTCGGTTCGGGTACGCCCATAGCGGGCGGAGACCACCTGGATCCGATATTCTTCCTGCTTGGCTTTCAGCATCTTGCGAAGCTCGGGGGTGTTTTGCACCTTGAGATAAAGGATGCGGATGGGCGCAATGTAGACATGCTTAAAGGAAACCAACCGCGGAATCAGCAGAAAGAGCAGGGTGGTCAAAACGCCTAAAAGCATAAGCCCGCTCCCGCAAGCCATGCCGATGGCGGCGGTAGCCCAGATGCCTGCGGCGGTGGTCAGCCCCGAGATGGTATCCTGATCCACCTTATTGAAGATGATCCCCGCGCCCAGGAAACCGGTGCCGTCGATGATGTAGCAGGCGATGACCGTTGGGTCAAAGCCCTGCAGCCCCGCGCCCCGGACGAGATCAAAAAAGGCATATTTGGAAAGGATCATAAAGAGCGCCGCCCCGCCCGCCAGGATCGCGTGGGTCCGCAGGCCTGCGTGCTTGGAGCGAAAAGAACGCTCCATCCCCAGGAGTGCCCCGCAGAAAACGGCCACCAGCAGGCGAAAGGAATAGTCTACCTGCGGAAAAGAAATAATTTCTTGCAATATTTCATTCAAGCGCGCCACTCCCTTCTTATTTTATAAAAATTTATTATAATATATAGAAGAAGAAAAGTCAACTGAATCGCCCCACAATAAAAATGCTTGCACTTTTTTTCAAAACGAGATATAATAAAATACGGCAAAACGAATAATATAATATTCGCTAAAACGAATAATAAAACGACGGCAAAACGAACAATATAGGCATTTCAGGAGGGCAAAGGGGATGGATTATCAAAAGATCAGCGAGGTTGCGGAGCAATGGGGCATTTCGCCCCGCCGTATCCAAGCCTTATGCGGGCAAGGGAAGATCGAAGGAGCGGTACGCTTCGGGCGGGATTGGATGATCCCCAAAAATGCTGCCCGCCCCTTGGATGGACGCACCAAAGCGGGGCGGGAAAAAGGGGCAGCAGAGGAAAAGATGCCCATGCCTCGCAAGACACCCTTTTTATATATGACCGATCTCTACAGCGCCCCCGGCACCGCAGAGATTTGCGCCCAAAAGCTGGCGGAAAACCATGAGGCGCAGGTGCTTTTTGAGGCAGAGATCGCCTATTCCCGCGGGGAGATCGATCGGGTCTACGATCGGGCCAACTATTTGCTTCATAAGCATTCGGGCTTTTATGCGGTGCTTTCGGCGGGGATGCTGCTGGCCCTTTGCGCCATTTGGCGGGGGGATCTGCAAATGTGGCGCAAGGCGAAAAAGCATATCGCCGAAGCCCCCGCCAAAAACGACCGCGATCGGGATCTGATGGCCTTTTCCATTACCGCGGTGGATAGCATGCTTTATGATGTTACCGCCTTTCCCGAGTGGTTCAAGATCGGCTGCTTTGAACCCTTGCATAAGGATTCCCTGCCCGCCTGCAAGGTCTATTATGCCAAGTATCTTTATGCGGAGGCCTATGCCATCGCAACCAGAGAGATCGAGGTGCAGGGAATGCGGGGCCTTTCGATGATGGCGGCCGTTCCCTATACGGTGGAGCCGATGATCTCCCAGGCGGTGGCGGATCAAACGGTGGTTGCCGAGATCTATCTGCGGATGACCTGCTCCGCCATCTATCGCACCGCCGGTAATGACGCGCAAGCCATCCGCCATTTGGATCGGGCGATCGAGCTGGCATTGCCCGATCGGTTTTATGGCCTGCTGGCGGAATATTGCCGCGTTTTGGGTCCCCTTTTGGAGCAACGTCTTTTGATGGTGGATCCTGCGGTTTGGGAGCGGGTAAAGGCGCTTTATAAGGTTTATAATGAGGGCTGGACCAAGCTGAGCGGAAGCGTTAGAGGCAGAGTTCTTGCAACCACCCTTTCCCAGCGGGAGCGGGAGGTGGCAAAGCTGGCCGCCTTCGGGATGCAAAACAGCCAGATCGCCGAAAAACTCCATATGTCCCTCTCGGGGGTCAAGCAGGCGATTCGGATCGTTTCGGAAAAGACCGGTGTTAGCCGCGATGAGTTCGCGGCGGTGCTTTGATTTGAACTCCAAAGAAAGAAAAAGACATATTACCCATTCCAAAATATGGCCGAAAAATGGAAGTTTGGGTAATAAAAAATCCAAAAGAGATCTGCTATACTGTTAGCGTAAACAGTATGGCAGATTTTTCATTTGCGGAAAGGAGGTTGGGATGCTGAAAGTTTTATTTAACAGCACCGAACCGCAACCCCAAGCGGGCGATCTCTATAAAGAAATGGAGATCTTCGGCAAAACCTTTCGTATTTATTATGGATACTACGATGAATGCGAGCGGGAAAATCCCTTGGTGGAGCCCATGCCGATCTATCCCGATTTTTTAAAAGATCCGGAGCATACCGAGGAAGGCCACGCCTTTGTTACCAAAATGCAGGACGCCTGCAAATTTTATGACGGAAAGCCCGGTGAATATAAAGAATGCGCCGAATGCGGCTATTACCGCCATGGCGATGAATTGCTGGGCATCTGCACCCATCCCGAAAAGAGCAAGGAGGAAGAATCATGAATAACAAAATCTTTAAGCGTACCGTCAGCATCCTATTAAGTATGGTCATGCTGATCTCCTGCCTGCCCATTATGAGCACGGCGGCAGATGCCGGTTATACCCGCGTTGCCGATGGCAACACCATGGATAACTGGCAAAAGTATTTCGATCTTAATCATTTGGATACCTCCAATGCAGGCGGTGTCTGGACCGATAAATCGGTCTTTACCGATGCATCGGAATTCCCCGATAGCATCACCATGATCGATGATAGCCAAAATTTCCTCACCGCCTTATCCACCATCGCGGCGAATAAAGAGGTTGTTGGCTATTCCACCGTTCCCACCGATACCGTCTTGGTGCTGGATCTTTCCAATTCCATGCCCCAAAATGCCCGCTCCCAGTTGATCGAAGCGGCCAACAGCGCCATCAAAAAGCTGCAGGAGACCAATAATAACAATCGGGTGGGCGTGGTTCTTTATTCCGGCGATACCAACCCCAGAACCTATGAAAACGCGGTCACCCGCCTGATGCCTTTGGATCGCTATACCACCACCCGCTCCGATGGAAAGTTTATCAGCTTCAGCAACGGAACCGTTTCGGTATATAACGGAGTGAGCGGGGATAAGAGCGGCTCCTCCTTCGGCAGAAAGAGCTATGAAGGCGCCACCTATATTCAGGCGGGCCTTTGGGAAGCCTATGAGATGTTCAACGAGGTTCCCGATGAGGAGATCGTTATCGGCGAGAATAACTGGCAGAGCGGGGAATACCGCATGCCCATCGTTGTTTTGATGTCCGACGGCGCTCCCACCCTCGGCGCAAGTAAATTCGATGACGTTAAGAACCAGACCTATGGCAGCCGAGGCTCCAAGGGCGCGGATGTGGGCGATGGCAGCTCCTCCGGTGTTCAGGTCGGCCAGGGCTTTTTGGTTCAGCTTACCGCATCCTATATTAAAAACCGCATCGAGAATAAATATCGCATCAACGATGAAAACGGCGCAGGCAGAAGCCTCTTTTATACCCTCGGCTTTAATCTTAGCACCATCTCCAATCAAACAGCAAAGTCGGTTGCATCTGCGGTTTTGAATCCCGATGGATCGACCCTGACCGATTCCTATTGGGAAACTTATAATCAGAGCAGTACCAATCAGATGTCGGTAACGGTAGAGGGGACAAACGGCGGATCCACCAACGTTACCATCACCAAAAATTCCTATGCCACAAGCAAATCCTATGTGGATGAATATTTCACCGCATCGGGCGACGGCCTTACCGCCGCCTTCGACGATATCGTTGAAGAGATCATTCTCCAATCCCGCTATTATCCCACCCATCTGGAGGGCGGAAGCCCCGATTTCTCGGGCTATGTGGAGTTCACCGATACCCTGGGTGAATATATGGAAGTCAAGCATATCAACGGCATCCTGCTGGGCGATACCCTCTTCGACGGCAAGATGATGGCCTCCAAGTTTGCCGATAACTCGG
The DNA here is from genome assembly GCA_045596965.1 of Eubacteriales bacterium. GTDB lineage: Bacteria > Bacillota > Clostridia > Oscillospirales > QAKW01 > QAKW01. The sequence goes on from JAZODI010000052.1 coordinate 13,640, forward strand.
AAAGCGGGCTGGGCACCCCCGAAAATCCCACCGCGCTGGGGGATGAATTTATCCGCGCCGTTAAGACCCGCCTGGGCATTACCGAAACGGCGGTGGCGCAGGCCTTGGTGCAAAAGGCCTATGCCGACGGTCAGCTTCGCTATAACAGCGCGACCGATTGGTCCAACTATATTGCCTGGTATGCCAAGGCCGACCATACCTTTGCCGGCTTTTATGATGAGGACGGCACCGAGCCTACTCCCGAGGGCGCGGCCTATATCATCCGTTCCTATGGCTTTTTGGGCGAAACCGGCGGCAGTATTAAAAATTCCGATATGATGTATATGTCGGTGCAGGTCCAAACCCATATCGCCACCAAGGAGCAGACGGTAAATTGGCGGATCCCCGCCTCTCTGGTCCCCATGATCACCTATATGATCAGCCTGCAGGGCACCAGCGTGGATCAGGCCACCGACGTTTCCATCGCGGTGGAAAATGCGCAAAATATCGCCCCCATCCGCCTGGTTTATGAAACCGGCCTGCGCGCAGACCTCAATCCCTTTAATATCACCGACGTTTTGGGCGAATCCATCAACTCCTCCAAAATAAACGATGAGCGTCATATGGATGCCGACGGCCATACCCGCCTGTTCTGGAACAACAGCTTTGAGATCAGCGGAGAGGACCACGATCAGCATATCACCGCCATGGCGGAATTTACCCCCAATAAAGAGAACGAGCGGTTCTATTATACCTTCGATTCGGCGGTTCATAAAAAGGTCGGCAACGACTATGTTTTGGTCGGCCAATCGGAGACCCTCGATGAAGCGGGCGAATATTATCACCGCCGCTATATCTTCAAAGAAGGGGAGACCAAGCCGGTATTCTTATATGAAAAAATGTCTAAAGCCTCCATCAAGGCGGCCAAGGATAACGGCTGGCAGAGCAATTTTGAGACCTTAGATAACCAAAAGACCGGCGCTTGGGTCATCCCCAAGGGAACCCCTGCGCGGGAGTTGCAGATGTATGATGAGGAAAAAATCCAAAATCAGACAAATTCTGCAAATATGGTCTTCCATCCCTATATCTCCGAGCAGAATAATACCGTTTATATCGATATGAACCTGGGCAATAACGGCCTTTTGAAGGTTACCCCCGCCACCGGCATCAAGATCTCCAAAACGGTGGATATCTTCGAGACCGGCACCTCCGATACCTTCAAATTCCGCGTAACCGCATCGGCATCCGGCCGCTTTGATCGCTGGATCACTCCGCTGGGCGAAACCCCTTCGGGCAACCCGACCGATGCCGTTTTCACCAACGGTGTTTATGAAACGGAATTGAAAAAGGATCAGACCCTCTGGATCGCAGGCTTGCCCGCGGGAACCACCTATACCGTTGAGGAGATTTCCGAAAATGCCGATTATAAGATCAAGTCGGTGCACATCAACGGGGATGCACAGCAGGTAGCCGCCAATGGGACGGTTTCCCAATATTGGGTGGATGATATCCACTTTGTCAATACCGCCATCGGCGAAGGCGACCTGGTGGTAACCAAGCAGGTGGTGGATGCCCAAGGCAATGGGGTGGATGTGAACGATAATGTGAAGTTTACCGCCGAGATCACCCTCACCGATGAAGCGGGCGCACCCCTTGCAGGTACCTTCGATTCCTCTGCGGGGCGGATCACTCTGCAAAACGGCAAGCATACCGTAAGCCTTTCGGCGGGTGAATCCTTCGTTATTCGCGGCATTCCCGAGGAGAGCCGCTATACCGTCCGCGAGACCAATGTTCCCGCAGGCTTTGCCCTCAACGCAGATAAAAGCAATCTTTCCGGCGTTGTGGACGCCACAGCAAATGATCAGGCCTTGATCGTCAATACCTACCGTCCGGTGGGGTTGAACGGCGGGGATGTGGATGTTCAGATCGGCAAAGAGATCTCCGGCAGCCGCACCCATTGGCTGGCGGGCGAAAGCTATACCTTCCGCCTGGAGCAGGTGAATGCCGTCGGCGGCGCGGGCGAAACGGTTAAGACCGTTACCATCCGCGCTGAGGATGCCCAAAAGACAAAGTTCTTTGATCTGGCAGGCGTAACCTTTGATGCACCCGGCACCTATTATTTCAACATCACCGAGCAAAAGGGAGATCAGGGCGGTATCACCTATGATACGGCAGACCGCCTGTTTGCAGTAACCGTTGCCGATGCCGATATGGATGGCGATCTGGAGATCACTGCGGTTGAAAATCAGCGCAATACCACCGTTAGCGGAAAATGGCTTGTTGCCGCAACCTTCCGCAACACCTACGCTCCCGCAGGCTCTGCCACCGCCTCCATCCAAATTCAAAAGGCGATGAACGGCAACCATAGCTTGAGCGGCTATCAGTTTGCCCTCTATAACGCTGATCCCTCGGTGGATAGCGATGCGGAGGCGATGCTGCTCTCCGGCCTGACCGATGCCCAAGGCGCAGCGGAGATCAACCTGACCTATTCCGCCGCCGATGCAGGCAACACCTTCACCTATTATCTGGCGGAGGTCAACCGCGGCGCGATCATCAATAATATCAAATATTCCGAGGCGGTCTATAAGGTAGAGATCGCGGTGACCGATAATCTGGACGGAACCGTTTCCGCCGAGACCACCGTCCACGGCCTGGCTACGGGCACCACCGTTCCCACCTTTGAAAACCAATATGTTCCTTCCGCCTCCGATTTCGTTACCCTCTCGGGCAAGAAGGAGATCGAGGGCGCGCGTGCCCTCAACGCCAATGAGTTTGCCTTCGTTTTGGAGGCGGTAACCGCAGGCGCGCCGATGCCCGCCGCGACCACTGTGAAAAACGCGGCCAACGGCTCCTTCTCCTTCCCAGCCATCGAGTTCGGGGATGGGCATAAGGGCAATTCCTATGTCTATCGCATCCGCGAATCCAAAGAAAATCCCATCGGCGGGTTCACCTATGATGAAACCGTTTATACCGTAACGGTAGATGTAACGGATAACGGCGATCGGACCATCACCGCCGCCGCAACCATCAACGATGGTGCAAAGAATGTGGAAAACATTCTCTTTAAAAACACCTATGATGCGAAGGATGCCGAGGTGGTCCTCAAGGGCGCCAAGCTCCTCACCGGCAAGACCCTTCAGGCCAATGAATTTTCCTTCGAGCTCAAGGCCCTGACCGCGGGCGCACCCATGCCTGCCTCGGCGGTGGCCAAGAATAACGCCAAAGGGGAGATCGTCTTTGATAAGATCACCTTCCCCAAAGCGGGTGTCTATGTTTATGAGCTTTCGGAAAAGCAAACGGCAAGCACCAACTATGATTATGATACTTCGGTCTATACCGTAACCGTAACGGTAACCGATAACTCCCAGGGCGTGCTCTCTGCCACTGTGGCGCTGGCGAAGAATAATATGCCCTCTTCCGAGATCGTCTTCCGCAACGGCTTTGTTCCCACCCCCATCACCTATGATCTCTATGCACAGTTCGGCGGCGAGAAGGTGCTGGAAGGCCGCGATGGCAAGCCCCTCGGCGCAGGGGAATTCGAATTCGCCCTCATCAACGCCCGCAACGGTGCGCAGATCGGCGAAACGGTTACCAACGATGCAAGCGGTAAGATCGCATTCCCTGCGGTTACCCTGGAAGAGGAAGGCATCTATCATTTCAAGATGGTAGAGGTGGAAGGGGATGCAAAGGGCGTCACCTACGATCATTCTTCCTTCCACATCCGCCTGGAAGTGAAGCAGGACGAGAACGGGATCCTTTCCGTTATCAGCCAAGAGCTGCATAAGGGAACGGTGACCCAAGAGGAGGTCGGCGGTGTTCTCACCGAGGTAACAAACTATGCGAATATCACCGGCGAATCCATCCGCTTTACCAACCGTTATCAAACCGGAGCGGTGGAGGTAACCTTAGAGGCTACCAAGCTGCTTTCGGGCAGAGATCTGAAGGACGGCGAGTTCAAATTCGATCTCCATCAGACCCCCGCAGACTATGCCTATAGCACCGCCACCCTTTTGCAGGATGACGTTACCCTCAAACTTCAGGCCGACGGCACCGGCGCCATCGCCTTTGAACCCTTGGTATTCAATGATGCGGGCACCTACCATTTCGTCATCCTGGAAGATGAGGCACATCGAAAAGGTATCACTATGGATTCCACCGCCCATAAGGTGGAGATCACCGTCGCCGATGATTATAACGGCAACCTCACCGCCACCCTCAAGATCAACGGACAGGATGTGGAAGGCTCCACTGCTCAAGCAGTGAAATTCCAAAACGTCTATAAGGCGGCAGAAACGAACATCCTCATCCAAGGACAAAAGACGCTGGAGGGCCGCGTTCTGGCGGCAGGGGAATTTACCTTCGAACTCTATGATCAGAATAACGTTAAGGTGGATGCGGTGGCCAACAGCGCAGATGGATTCTTCACCTTTAAGGCCATCCCTGTGGATCAGGCCGGCGAGTATATCTATACCGTCCGCGAGCTCAAGGGCAACGCCGAAGGCATCACCTATGATGAAACGGTCTATGGCGTGAAGGCGTTCGTAACGGATAATCTGGACGGCACCTTTAAGGTGGAATATTCCTACCTGAAGGGTACCGAAGCGGTAAGCGGCGTAACCTTTGTCAATCTCTATACCGCGCCCGCTCCCGATCCCGAACCCCAGCCTGAGCCTCAGCCCGAACCTCAGCCCCAGCCTGAGCCTCAGCCTGAACCTCAGCCTGAGTCTCAGCCCGCGCCCGAGCCCCAGCCTCAGCCGGCTCCGTCGGATAGCCCCAATACCGGGGACGATACCAACCTGGCGCTCTGGGTTGCGATTCTCTTGATCAGCGGCTGCGGTCTCTTGACCACCACCCTCTATCAAAAGAAGGAAGAAGAACAAGCGTAAAAAATAACCAACGCCCCCTGCGGAAATCCGCAGGGGGCGTTAAACCGAAGGAATTTGAAAAGATTTCAAAAAAATACTTGCCAAAATCAAAAAAACCGATATAATAGATAAGTACCAATCAAAACTTCGGGGTGTAGCGCAGTGGGTCGCGACGCCGAAGCGCCGCCGGTGGCGGATGAAGCGAGGCGGTTAGCGGCTGCCGCAACACAGCAGTTGCCGAGCGAACAACGGTTCGCGAAGGAAATGCTGATGTTGCAAAGGGGCTTGATGAAGGCTCCAAATTATGTAGAGATTGGTAAGCGAGGAGCGAGGAGAAACTTGCTTTTCTGCTATCGCATAAACTTCGGGGTGTAGCGCAGTTGGTAGCGTGCTTGGTTCGGGACCAAGAGGCCGGGCGTTCGAGTCGCCTCACTCCGACCATTAAAAAAGAGACCACATTGTGGTCTCTTTTTTAATTTGTCTTCGTAAGGCGGCCCGAACTTCCGTCTTCTGCCTTCCCAACCAATTCGCCAAAGGCGAATTGGTTGGGGTAGCGCCGCCTCGCCGCCGCCTAAGCGCGGATGAAGGCGAGACGGGGCTGCTGTAGCGGTCGAAATTTTGGGTGGGCGCCCCGCCGACCGCCCGAAAATTTCGGGATCCCGCAAAGGGGCAGTTGATCAAAACTGTCGAAACGAAATATCAAAAAAAGACAGGCAGAAATTCTCTGTCGCCTCACTCCGACCATTAAAAAGCAGGATGCAAAAGCATCCTGCTTTTTTATTTTTGCGTTTCGTTGTTGCTTGATTTTTCTCTTTATATGATTTACAATTATAAATGAATTTAAAAAGAGGGGGCACAGGAATGCAACCGTTTCAAAAACTAACCGATATTTCTTGGATCGGTGCCATCAAAGAAGGCGGCGAAGAAGAAATTTGCTATACCAAATCCTTTTTCTTGGATCAGCTCCCGGATTTTGCCGCCATTCGCCTCAATTCCAAAGGCGTTTGCGCCGTTTTTATCAATGGGCAGTTTGTTGAGAGCAGTTGCGGGCGGTATCATAATCGCATCACCTATGCGGAATGTACTTCTGCGCTGAAATGCGGGGAGAATACCATCGAACTGCGGCATATCGGCCATTATTTCCAATCGGCGGGGATTGCCGCCGAGGCCCGCAGAGGCGGATGGTTTTCGGCCGTGGCCGCCCAATTGGAACTGGGCGATGCCCAAATCACCACCGACGAAAGCTGGATGGCTGTTTGGGGCGGTAAGGCCGAGCCTGCCACCGCCTTTTCCCAGGTAACGGCCGCCGAATACCAGCGTTTTTGGCAAGCCGCCGCCCTTTTTGCAGAGCCGAAAGAGGCGGCCATTCCCCAAGCGATTGAGGATGTGGCAGGGGAGGGCTACGCCTCTTATCGCCGTACCCCTCGGCAAAAAGAAGCCTATCCCGAAAGGATCCTGCAAGAAGGCGTCTATGATTTTGGCCGCCTCCATGTTGGCTATCTTACTTTTGAATATGAGGCAGAGCAAGCGGGCGAAATCATCGCCTCCTTCGATTATAATGAAGATCCCTCTGACCTGACCACAGGGGCAACGGATGATTTTTCTCCCGCAGTCATCGACCTTTTGACCATTCGCATTGCGATTGAGAAAGGAACGCACCGCGTTTTTATTCCGCGGCGGCGCGCTTTTCGGTATCTGCGGCTTGCCGCCGATGCAGGGGTTGAAATATGCAACGTTTCCCTGCGCCTGAGCATGCTGAACAGCGAATCCATCGGTTGGTTTGCCTGCGAGGATCCGCTCTTGAACGAGATCTGGGAGACCGGGAAATATACTCTTTTGGTCAATAAGCATCAGGAATATGAAAGTTGCCCCCGCAACGAAATGAAATTTTTCAGCGGCGATGGGATCATCGACGCCTTGGTAGACTACTATACCTTTGGGGATGCCCCCTTGGTGAATGCCTCCCTTTCCCTTACCGAAGGCGGGCGGGACGGCGGCCTGCGGTTTGACCGTTTTGATAATTCCTCCCTGCTTTGGGATTATCCCGGCTGGCGGATCATTATGTTTTATAACCATTGCCGTTATTTTGAAGATCCTGCTTTTCTGAATCGTTATTTTGAAGAGATGGCTACCTGCCTTGATTGGATGATCGCCAAGACCAATCGGGAGGGGCTGATCTATCAATATCCCATCCCGGGCGGTGCCTTTTACCGCAGTTTCGGCCCTGTGGACTACGGCTGTAGTATGGATCGGCTGGGCGAACGGCCCTATTTGAACGCGCTTCTTTACAAAAGTTTACGTTGCATGAGCGAGCTGGCCGAAAAATTGCAAGATGGGCGGGCGGCCGATTGGGCCGCGATGGCGGAGCAGGTTCATACCGCCTTTAATGAGCGGCTTTGGGATGAGGCGCGGGGCGCCTATCTGGATACCTATGATACCGCCTATATCCCTCAAGACGGCAATGCCTTGGCTGTGCTCTTCGGCTTGGCGGAAGGAGACCGCGCCGAGCGGGTGCTCAACACTTTAAAGGAGCAAAATTGGTCGCCCTACGGCAGTGCCATGATGAGCGCCCCCTCCCGCGCCAAAGATACCCGCGATGGGGTTTATACCATTTCCCCGCCCTTCTGTACCTATGAGGCGGAAGCCCGCTTCCGCTTAGGCGACCAAGAGGGCGCGCTTCAACTGATCAAAAATTGCTGGGGAACCATGCTCCGCAAGGGAGCCAAAACCTTTTGGGAATATGCCCCCAACCACCCCACCGATTGTTGGCAATACCGTTGCCATGCCTGGTCATCGGGGTGCGTCTACCTTTTGAGCGCCTACCTGCTGGGCATCCGCCCCCTCAAGGCGGGTTATGAGGAGGTTCTTTTCCAACCCTGTGGCGGTGTTGCTTCGTTTAAAGGCGTTGTTCCCACCCCAAAAGGAGAAATCGCCGTTTGTTGCGATGGGCAAAAGGGCTATACCGTCGCCATCCCCCGCGGAATGGTGCTGAAAGCGAACCTGCCCGCAGATGCCGCATTAAATGTAATCGAATACGATGCATAAATGATAAGGATGGTGATGGATGATGCGCCCTGCCTATGAATATGAAAAGGAATTGCTGAAGAAGGTGGAGCCCGCTATGCGCTATAGCGGGGAAGATTACGATCAATGGAAGCTTGCGGCAAGGGAAAAGCTCGCAAAGCTTTTGGGGATGGATCGCTATCAGAATTGCGAGCCTGCCTTTCAAATGGAAAGCAAGACCGAAAAGGAAGGCTATACCGACTTTCGCTTTTCCTTCCAAAGCGAGCCGGGCTATCGGGTGCCCTGCCACCTACTCTTGCCTAAGAATGTTGAAAAACCGCCCCTGATGATCACCCTTCAGGGTCATTCCACCGGAATGCATGTCTCCTTGGGAGAGGTGCGATTTCCTTCAGACGAACGTTCCATCAAGGTCAAGACCGGCGATTTCGCCATCCGCGCGGTGCAGGAGGGTTTTGCCGCCCTTGCCTTGGAGCAACGCAATTTCGGCGAGGCCGGTGCGTTGGAAGACGGCACCCCCGGCTGCCTGGAATCGGCGCTGACTGCCCTGCTGATGGGGCGCACCGTGATTGGTGAGCGGGTTTGGGATCTGATGCGGCTGGTGGATGTTTTGGAGCAGGAGTTTACCGATCTGGTGGATCTTTCCGCCCTTTGCTGCATGGGGAATTCCGGCGGCGGGACGGCCACCGCCTATTTTGCCGCGCTGGATGATCGCATTGTTCTGGCCATGCCCTCCTGCGCCATCTGCGATTTCACCCAATCCATCGGCGCGATGCGCCATTGCGCCTGCAACTATGTTCCCCATATGGCGGAATATTTTGGGATGGATGATCTTATCGCCATGGCCTTTCCTAAATTTTATGTTCAGGTCTCCGGTGTGGAGGATGTCGGCTTTTGGATCAAGGGTGCGCGGGATGCCTTTGCCCGCGGCCGCCGCATCTACGATGAATGCGGAATGAGCGACCGCATTGCGCTGGTGGAAGGGCCTGCGGGCCATCGTTTTTATCCCGACCTTGCTTGGTCGATCGTTCATAAATTACTTTCACGATAATAAAGCACCCGCCCATCGGCGGGTGTTTTATTTCATAATTTGGGGAATTGCAATTTTTCTTCCTATATAGTATACTGAAATGTACCGACACTTTTTAGGGGAGATATAAAGGAATGAAAAAAACGATTCGTTGGCTCAGCGGACTGCTGATGATCATTATATTGCTGGCTTGCGTGCCGGCGGTGAGCGCGATTGAGGATGCGCCCGAAACCAAAGCGAATAACGTCATGCTGATCAGCATGAATACCGGGGCAACCATCTATGAAAAGAATGCCAAGGAGCAGATCTATCCTGCCTCCACCACCAAGCTGATGACCATGGCGGTGGCGATCGATCTCATCGACGATCCGGAAAAAACCATGATCTTCGATAAGACTGCCGCTTATTCGGATCTGGTGATCGGAAGCTCCAATATGGGGCTGAAGGATGGGGAAGAGGTGAAGCTTAGCGACCTGATGTATGGCATTGCCATCTCCAGCGCCAATGAGGGCACCAATGCGATTGCGATCCATCTTTGCGGCAGTATCGAAGCCTTTGTTGCTAAAATGAATGAGCAGGCCAAGGCCTGGGGGATGGAAAATACCCATTTTGTCAATACCCACGGGCTCACCCATGAGAATCATTATACCACCGCCGCCGATATGGCGATCCTGGCGAAAAAAGTTTTTGCCGATGAGCGATTGCTCCCCTATCTCAGCGCGAGCAGCTATACCCTGCCCGCCACCAATATGAATCCTTCCCGGGTGCTGATCACTACCAACCAGTTGATCCGCATGAATTCCGGCAACTATTATAAGTATGCTCAGGCAGGCAAGACCGGCAGTACCTCTGCCGCGGGCTATAACCTGATCTCCACCGCCAAGTATAAGGGGATGGAGTATCTCTGCATCGCCATGAACGCAAGCTATACCGAAAATGTAACCAACCCCATCTTTGAAGATTCCACCAATCTTTATCGCTGGGCCTTTGCCAATTTCGGTGTTCAGACTCTGTTGACCGAGACGACCTCTGTCTGCGAGATCGAGGTGGCCCTTTGCGCCAAGAGTGATTATGTTATGCTGGTCCCCGCCCAAAAGATCGAAGCGGTGGTGGCCGATGATGTGGACATTGCTTCCTTTGAGCGGGTGATCGAGGCCGAGGAGCTGGCCTATGCGCCCATCGCGGTGGGGGATGTTTTGGGAAGTGTCACGCTGGTGAAAGACGGCGTGGAATACGGCACCGTCGATCTGGTCGCCAGCACCGCCCTGGAGCGGAGCGCTATTCTCTATTATCTCCACCTGATCAAGACCTTTTTCAGCAATATTATCGTGCGGATTATCAGTATTGTAATAATCCTGGCAATTATTGCATATATTATATTCATGATCTGGCAGAATAAAAATCGGCGCCGCCGCCGCATTGCAAGGCGGATTCGTTTCTGATTCTTCCTTATATATTATTATATTAATAATAATTTTCAAAAAACTCAAAAAAAGTGTTGACAAATGAGTTTGAGAGTGTTATTATATTCAGGCACTCGCGAAAAAAAGCGGGTAAGCAACGAGCTTTGAAAATTGAATAGCATCATAAAAGAAGGACCCGTTAATTGTAAAGTCCAAGCCTCGAAATTGAGGATTGGCGAAAGCGATTAACAAAGAACTTTTAAGCCAGTTTTAGAAGAATTTG
>JAZODI010000053.1:0-1614 GCA_045596965.1 Eubacteriales bacterium
TTGCCCTTCATGCCGCATTCCTCTTCCACCAGCGCACGCACCTTCTTCACGTGCTGCTTGGAAAAGAAGAGCAGATCCAGGGTAACGAACGCCACCTCTTCGGTGCCGTTATTGAGATAAAGGCAGGCCGCATAAAGGGGATCGTGGGCGCCCTTATTGTTTCTGGGATAATGGGGATAACCCGCAAGCTCCAAGCCCTGGGGAGGGGTAATATCTACCCGTTTCATACACGCTTTCAACATTTTTTCCACTCCTTTTAGATAATTTCGCCGTGTAGCATTATTTTTTGAATACCGAGGTCGGCATCGCAAAAGATCAGGTTTGCAAGCTTTCCTTCGGCAATACTTCCGATCTGATCGCCCAGCCCAACCGCTTTGGCAGGATTGAGGGCGGCGGCCTTAAAGGCCTCGGGGATGGTGGCACCCGTGTGCCGCATAAAGTTTTTGCAGGCAATATCCATGGTTAGTTTACTGCCGCTCAAAAGACCGTTATGGTCGAAGCTTAGATCGGGATATTTAAAGCAATCGGGATGGTCGTTGCTATCCGAAACAAAGCTATCGGAAATGAGGATGATCTTATCGATCCCCTTCATTTTTAAAAGAATCTTCTGCCAAATAACAGGGACATGAATGGGGCCCGAATCGCAGATCAACTCGGCATACATCTCATCGTCGGTCAGGCAGTATTCATCGGGCCCAACCCCGCGGGTTCCCACCCGCTTGGGGGGAAGATCGGTGGCATTGAGGCAATGGGTCATCATCTTAAGACCGTAGTGCTTGATGGCATCGATCTGATGGGGGGCCGCATCGCAATGGCCCATGGTAAAGACGGTATCGGGATTGGCTTCCTTAGCATCGGCCATAAAGCCTGCGATCCCTTCCCGCTCGGGGGCGATCGCCCAAACCAGCGCATCCTTGCCGGCCAGTTCTAAAATCTCTTGATAATCTTCTTTTTTGATCTCGCCCTTCCAGCGGTTACGGTCGGGGTTGCCGCCGTAGAGGGGGTTCATATAAGGGCCTTCCATATAAAAGCCGGGGATGATCTTGCCGTAGCGCTCCTCCTTCATCACCGCTTGGATGGTGCGGATGGCATCGGCAAATTCCTCGGGGGTAAGGTTATAGTAGAGGGTGGGCATTTGGGTGGTCTCACCGTGGGCAAGGAAATGCTCCACCGCCTGCTTGGGGTTTTGGTAATACATTGCGCCGCCACCGCCATGGACATGGATATCAACGAAACCCGGGCCAACATACGCGCCCTTGGCATCGATCACCTGCTCGGCATCGGCTTCTGCGCCGATCTTGGCGATGCGGTCTCCATCGATCAGCAGGGTGCTGTTTTCTAAGATAGAATCTTCCAATATAATATTTGCGTTTTTGATTAAGGTCATTTGGTTTCCTCCGCGAAGAGCTTCTTTTCAATGGCGCGGTAGCGGGCGTATTTTGCCTCGGTATCGGCCATGGGTCGATAGGTTTTGGCGATCTGCAGAGGGGCAAGGCTCTCGCCCGCGCCCTTGGCCGCCAGCATCGCCGCGCCTGCACCTGCCGCCTCGGCAGTAGAGGGAACGCAGACCGGAACACCGACGATATCGGCAATAATGCGGCACCAGATATCGCT
>JAZODI010000054.1:0-54767 GCA_045596965.1 Eubacteriales bacterium
CGGTTATCAGGCATTGGGCAAGGTTCTGACCGAAATGACTCCTGCCGATGTTATTCAAATCATCAAGGATTCCGGTCTGCGTGGCCGTGGCGGCGGCGGTTTCCCCACCGGCCTGAAGTGGGATCTTGCTTCCCGCACCAAGGCAGATGTGAAGTATGTCTGCTGTAACGCCGATGAAGGTGACCCGGGCGCATTCATGGATCGTTCTGTTTTGGAAGGTGATCCCCACGCCATCATCGAGGCGATGGCTATCGCTGCTTACGCTGTTGGCGCTTGCAGAGGTTTTGTCTACATCCGTGCTGAGTATCCCATCGCTGTAAACCGCTTGCAGATCGCTATCAATCAGGCTCGTGAATACGGTTTGCTTGGCGAAAACATTTTTGGTACTGATTTCAATTTTGATATGGAGATTCGTCTGGGCGCCGGTGCGTTTGTTTGCGGTGAGGAAACTGCTTTGATGACCTCCATCGAAGGTAACCGCGGCGAACCCCGTCCTCGTCCGCCTTTCCCCTCCGAAAAGGGTATCTTCCAGATTCCTACCATGAACTGCAACGTTGAGACCTATGCCAACATTCCTCAGATCATTCTGAAGGGTGCGGATTGGTTTGCTTCCATGGGTACTGAAAAGTCCAAGGGTACCAAGGTCTTCGCTCTGGGCGGTAAGATCACCAATACCGGCCTTGTCGAGATTCCCATGGGTACCACCCTGCGTGAGGTTATTGAAGATATCGGCGGAGGTATCCCCGGCGGGAAGAAGGTTAAGGCTGCTCAGACCGGCGGTCCTTCCGGCGGTTGTATTCCGGCCTCTTTGATCGATACTCCCATTGACTATGATAACCTGATTGCTATCGGCTCCATGATGGGTTCCGGCGGTCTGATCGTTATGGACGAAGATAACTGCATGGTTGACATTGCGAAGTTCTTCCTGGAGTTCACCGTTGATGAATCCTGCGGTAAATGTACTCCCTGCCGTATCGGCACCAAGAGAATGCTGGAGTATTTGGACAAGATCACTTCCGGTAAAGCAACTATGCAGGATCTGGATGATCTGGAGCAACTTTGCTACTACATCAAGGCAAACGCCCTTTGCGGCTTGGGTCAGACTGCTCCTAACCCTGTTCTCTCTACTCTGCGTTATTTCCGCGATGAGTATGAAGCGCATATTCTGGAGAAGCGTTGCCCTGCCGGCGTATGTAAGGATCTGATGCGCTATGAAATTACCGACGCATGTAAGGGTTGTACCCTCTGCGCCCGCAACTGCCCGGTCAATGCCATTGAAGGTACTGTTAAGAATCTGCATACCATCGACCAGGATAAGTGTATCAAGTGCGGCGTCTGCATGAGTAAGTGTAAGTTCAACGCCATCATCAAGAAGTAAAGGAGAGGTAGACAATGCAAATGATTAATTTAACAATCGATGGCACTCCGGTAAGTGTACCTGCCGGTACTACTGTTCTGGAAGCGGCCAGAAAATTGAATATTGATATTCCCACTCTGTGCTTTTTGAAAGAGATCAATGCAATCGGTGCTTGCCGTATCTGCGTTGTTGAAAACAGAGTGAATGGGATGGGCCGTTTGGTTGCATCCTGTGTATTCCCCGTAGCTGAGGGTATGGAAATCTATACCCACAGCCCCATGGTTCAGAATGCCAGAAAGAAGACTCTGGAACTCATTCTTTCGGATCATGATAAGAAGTGCCTTTCCTGCGTTCGTTCCGGTGATTGCGAATTGCAGCGCCTTTGCAACGAATACGGCGTGGATAAGGAAGATGCCTTTGAGGGTGATATGAACGTTTTTGATGTGGATGATTCTGCTGTTCATATGATCCGCAACAATAATAAGTGCATCCTCTGCCGCCGTTGCGTCGCCGTCTGCGACAAGCTGCAGGGTGTAACCGTTATCGGTGCCAATGAGAGAGGCTTTGCTACTCATATTGGCTCCGCCTTTGACGACGGCCTGGGCATGACCTCCTGCGTATCTTGCGGTCAGTGTATTGTTGCTTGCCCCACCGGCGCCTTGGCTGAAAAGGATGATACCGATAAGGTATGGGAAGCTTTGGCTGATCCCACCAAGCATGTTGTTGTTCAAGTTGCTCCTTCCATTCGCGTAACCTTGGGCGAATCCTTTGATATGCCCATCGGCACCAATGTGGAAGGTAAGATGGTTACCGCTCTGAAGAAGCTCGGCTTTGATAAGGTATTTGATACCGATGTTACCGCTGACCTTACCATCATGGAAGAGGCCAACGAATTGATTGAGCGTGTTCAGAAGGGCGGCGTTCTGCCCATGATCACCTCTTGCTCTCCCGGTTGGATCAAATATTGCGAGCATTATTTCCCCGATATGATTCCTCATCTTTCCTCCTGCAAGTCTCCTCAGCAGATGTTTGGTGCTGTTTTGAAGACCTATTATGCAGAGAAGAATAACATTGATCCCAAGGATATCGTTAGTGTATCTGTTATGCCTTGCACCGCCAAGAAGTTTGAGGTTGGCCGCGAGGATCAGAGCGCAGCAGGTATTCCCGATGTTGATATTTCCATCACTACCCGCGAGCTGGCCAGAATGATCAAGAGAGCCGGTATTGTCTTCACCAAGCTGGAAGACGGTGAGTTTGATCATCCTCTGGGTATCGGTTCCGGCGCCGGCTTGATCTTCGGTGCTACCGGCGGTGTTATGGAAGCCGCTTTGCGTACGGCTGTTGAGACCCTGACCGGCGAAGAGCTTGGCAAACTTGAGTTCGAAGATGTTCGCGGCACCGCAGGCATCAAGGAAGCTTCCTATAAGGTTGGCGATCTGGACGTTAAGGTTGCTGTTTGCTCCGGTCTTGCCAATGCCAAGGAACTGCTCAAGAAGGTTCAGTCCGGCGAAGCCGACTACACCTTCATCGAGATCATGGGTTGCCCCGGCGGTTGCGTAAACGGCGGCGGTCAGCCTTATCAGCCCGCTTCGGTTCGCAACTATGAGGATCTGCGCGCCATGCGTGCAAAGGCTCTTTATGATACCGATGCCGCTATGACCTTGAGAAAATCCCATGAGAACCCGGTTGTTAAGGAACTTTATGATTCCTACTTCGATCATCCCGGCAGTCATAAGGCTCATGAGGTTTTGCATACCTCCTATGTTGCCAGAAACCGTTTTGGCGATCAGTAAGTAATTAAATAAGGAGTTCCGCAAGGAACTCCTTATTTTTTACACTTTTTTCATTATTTAGATATTCACAAATTCAAATATCTATAGTATAATATAAGCATCGTATTTTAAAACGGAGGTTTTACCATGGGTAAAGGAAAAAGAGTCCGTGAAGGACGCGCTGCCGAAAAGGAAGCGTTAAAAATTGCTGCTGCCAAAAAGGCAAAAAAAGATCGGGCAATAAAGATCACCAGTATTGTTGTTGCGATCGTTTTGTTTGTTTCGTTGCTGGGCGGAACTATCTATCATGTTGTTCATTCTTCGGCGTATTCCCGCGGCGATATTCAGCGCGGAACGGTTGTTCTTGAGTCGGATAACTATACCGTTGATGCGGCGATGATGTCCTACTATGTTTTTTCTACTTATAATGGCTTTGTCAATCAGTATTCCAGTATGCTTTCTTCTCTTAGCCTGGATACTTCTAAATCCATTAAGACTCAAAAGAGTCCTTTTGGTGATGGCACCACTTGGTTTGAATATTTTTGTGATCAAGCCTCTAGTCAGGTGAAGGAGTATGTTTATCTTGCAGAAGCGGCTTTGAAGGAAGGCATGAAACTGGATGATGAGGATCAAAAGAGCATCCAGAAAATCATTGATAATTACTATGCCTATGCTAAGGAGCAAAATGTATCTAACGAGAAATTCCTCGGCTTGGCATTCGGCACCGGTGTGAAAGAGGGGGATGTTCGCAAATGTTTGGAACTTTCAACCCTGGCCGATAAGTATTACACTGAATATCAGAACGGATTGAAATATTCTGATGAAGATGTCGAAAAATATTATAATGATAATATAGATTCTTATCGGTATGTTGATTACTTGAGTTATGCCTTTGTTGCCTCCAGTACTTCGGATTCGGCCACTTATGCTGCAGCAAAGAGCAAAGCCAATGAGCTTGCCGACGTATCCGGTATCGAAGAGTTCGAGAAACTGGTTGAAAAGGATGTTCGTGCCTCGGCGGAGATTACAGATGATTACACCCAAAAGGATCTGGACGAAGACGTTAAGGAAGAATTAGAACTTCTGAAGTCGGAGCAGGTGACTTTTGTTGAAGATGATGCCGTTTCCAAGTGGTTATTTGAAGAGGCAAAAGTGGGTGAAACCTATGTTCACGATGATGAGGCCGGAACTTATACGGTCTACTATTGTACTGCAACACCCTACCGTGACGAAACCATCAGCCGTACCATTCGCAATATACTTTTGACTGAGAATACTTACGGTGAGGATGAGGTTGAAAAGAAAGCGGCTTCTCTGCTTGCTGAAATGACCGAAGCAGGCCTGACTGAGGAAACCTTCAAGACCTATGCGATGGAATATAGCGAAGATACCAACACCTATAATAATGGTGGTCTTTGCGAGAATTACTCAGAGGCATCTCTGGGCGAGGAAATTAGCGCATGGGCTTATAGCAAGGATCGCAAAGAAGGCGATTTCGAGGCTGTGAAGATGGATGGCGGTTATGCCCTTTGCTATTATATCGGCGAAGGCCTTCCCGCTTGGAAATCTACCTGCATTAATGCTTTGAAAAACGAAGATTATAATGCTAAAGTTGAAGCCTGGGAGAAGGATGTTTCCTTGAATGAAAATGAAAAGGGTTACAAACAAATTTCTTCGAATGTTTAATGATCGATAATAAAAAGGAGTGTGCTTACGCACACTCCTTTTTTACTTTGGTTCGAATGAGTTTATGCCAGGGGATCACATAACTGATCAGATAGAGGGGGATGGATAGACCAATCGCACCAAACATATCCAAGATGGAATGTTGCTTTACAAACACCGTTGAAAGGCAAATGGAAACAGTAAGTAAAGTAACAAGTACGATCAACCAAGGACGTTTTTTGCACCATTCATTTTTGGCCAAGGCAATATTCATACCAATGGAATTAAGGCAGTGGATACTCGGGAACACGTTATAATTGGTGTCTCCTAATTGCAGAAGGCGAATGGCTTCGGTTAAAATGTTTCTTCTTCCAAGGGCCTCATAATCTACTCGCAGATTTTGATAATTTGGAAAAAATGTATAGACAATCAAGCAGATGGTCATTCCAACATAAAGGAATAAACACATCCTTAAGAAATCAGATTTGTTATTAAAAAATAAAAACACATATCCGATTGCAATATAAGCAAACCATAGAAAATAGGGGATAACAAACCATTCGTTAAATGGAATCAAATCATCTAATTTGCAATACATTTCAATGGCATTGGGTTGCGTTGTTGAATGGATGTTAAGCCAACTGAACCACGGCAGATATATGAAGAAATAAATAACCATGGTGGCATGCCAATGTTTTTTCATGAAATTTTTAAGCATAAAAAAATCCTTTAATTAAATTTATAAAATTTCCGAACGATTTTATATGCACCGATCGTTATTTTGCGAATGATGGGGTTTTTATAGGCGTAAAGACCCGCCAGGGAACGATAGCGAAGATGGCCATATTGGTTGGGAAAGTTGATCTTTAAATAATGCCAATATTCCTTCAATTTTTGCAGGGCTTCTTTGGAACCGTCTAAGGTCAAAAGAAGCGCTGAAACCAAGACCATAATGCTGGCATAGTTGATCATAAAGCGATAAAGCTTTGGCTCTTTGCGCCGAATTTCGCTGAGATCGTGGGATTCCAGTAGGATTTTTGAAACTAAGATCTGCTGATCCACGCGCTTGATCATATTGGCTTCATTGACCGATTGATCGGAACGGCCGATATAATAGCGATAAAAATCCACATCGCAATAATACATGGTTTTAACCAGGGGCAGGGGCTTATATAAGTAAACATTATCCACATAGAAGGTGTGGAGGGGGATCTCCAGGTTACTCTGCTTCACCATTTCGGTGCGGTAAAAAACAGAATGCATGATCATATAGCGGGAAATATCAAAGGGGCCGCACTCGCTCCAACTAAATTCTCGCTCTCTGGGGAAGATTCCGCGGTAATGGACGGTATGGGGCGAAGAGGCTTCGTGCTCATAAACATAGTTGCAGATGATAAGGTCCAAAAGACGCTCTTGCTTGTTATAGTGTTCAATAAGGGCTAAGATTCGCTTCAGCGCGTTGGGGTCTGCCCAATCGTCGCTGTCCACAACTTTATAATAAAGACCTTCTGCAACTTGAAGACCGGCCATAATTCCAGAACCGTGACCGCCGTTTTCTTTATGGATCACTTTAATGATCTCGGGATACTTTTCTTGGTATTCATCGGCAATTTTGCTGGTATTATCGGTGGATCCATCGTTAACTAAAATGATCTCTACCTGATTACCGCCCACTAATAAGGAATCAATGCAACGGCACATGTAACTTTCGCTGTTGAAACAGGGAACAGCAAAGGAAATCAATTTCATGGAAATTACTCCTTTTCAAACTTCGTGACTTTTAAAGTATATCATAGTCTGCTTAATAAATCAAGTTTTACGATAAAGGTCATTGATGAAGTTTTCCTTTAGCTGCCGGGTGGCGGTATGGTCCATGCCTTTGGCATATTCATTTTCGATCTCCATATGAATATAGCGGGCTTCGGCTAATTTATCCACAGCCAGGAGAAGAATTTCTTTTTCGAGGCGCTTAATAAAATTGAGTTTATTTTTATTAGATTCCAGGTATTCTTTTTCAAGTGAGTTTTGTAGATTTATTTTTCGCAGTATATTTTCTTCTGCTATTTCTCGGACGAAAAGGCCATCTTTGGTGATGATAGAGAGGTTTGCTTTGGGGATGATCATGTGTTGCATGGTCTTTTTTCCGCTGAGTGGATGAAAACTGTTGATGTGGTCAATCCCTCGCTTGGAAAGCTGGTGATCCAGATAGGATAACAGCACATGGCTTATTTGCCATCGATCCTCTAAGAGGATAAAGTTTTTTCCTAATTTTTCAAAAGTTTCCCAAAGGGTGAGCATACCGTCCGGCGAAATGGAGGATAAGAAGCGGTTTTTTATCGAGGCATCTCTTCCGGCAGGATCCCATAGCGCGTTTTGCCGCAGGATTTTATCACCGATGTATTCAATCTTTGCATGATCCAGATGTGGATTCAGAGCGGAAAAGAGGGTGTTTTTTAAGGATAGTGCGCTTTGAAGTAAACTGTAACAATTCTCATAAATTTTGCTCTTTTGGTCGCTTAACGCTACAATTCTTTCTTTATTGAGTTTTTTGGAATCCCATCCGATTCCTAAATCAAGAATATTTCCTCCTACACCCGGATATTTTGGTTCATGGCTGTGGGGTTTGGTTGCGTCGATGATGATGGTGTTTTCTTTAGGGAGGACAACACCGTCGAGGCTGGAAGGATCCCCGGAGCAAAGGATCAACTCTGCGTGATCCGTATGTTTGGCGATCTCTTTCATGAAGGTGCTTTTTCCGCTTCCGGGGCCACCTTTTATGTAGAATACTTTATGCTTTTTTTCGTTTAGCAGCGTATCAAAGAAGGAAATAAATCCTAAACCGCTGTTTGCGGCACAAAAACTTTCGAATTTCATATTATCACCTCCGTTTATCATATGTTTTGATCCCGTCTTTGTTCGCATAAGAAAAGATCAATATGGAGATAATGAGTGTAACAACGATTTGCGGAGGTGGCTATGATCAATAAGGTGACGATCAGCGGTGTCGACACATCGAAATTGCCGATTCTGACCAATGATGAAAAAAACGAATTATTGCGACGGATCAAAGCGGGGGATAAGAAAGCAAAAGATCAGTTTGTGGAAGGAAATCTGAGGTTGGTACTATCCATCGTGCAACGCTTTGCGGGGAGAGGCGAATGTATGGATGATCTATTTCAGGTGGGGTGTATCGGTTTAATTAAGAGCATTGATAATTTTGATCTTAGCTTAGGCCTACGGTTTAGTACCTATGGGGTGCCGATGATTTTAGGTGAGATTCGACGGTACCTGCGGGATAATAATATGGTGCGGGTATCCAGGGCGACGCGAGACCTTGCTTATCGTGCGCTAACGACAAAGGAAAAATTGGCAAATGAAAAAAACCGCGAACCGAACGTGGGGGAGATTGCTAAAGAAATGGGGGTAAAAAAAGAGGAGGTCGTTATGGCGTTGGATGCGATTGTGGATCCCATCTCGCTGTTTGATCCGGTTTACTCTGATGGAAATGATGCGATCTATGTTATGGATCAGGTCAGCGATGGTCGCGGGGGCGAGGATTGGTTGGATGAACTTTTGATTAAGGATGCCATCAATAACCTCCCAGCACGGGAAAAGAATATTATTGAACTGCGCTTTTTGGAAGGTAAAACTCAAATGGAGGTGGCGGAAGAAGTGGGAATTTCTCAGGCGCAGGTGTCGCGTTTGGAGAAGGGTGCAATGGAACGGATCAAGGGGCAACTGTAACACAGTTGCCCCTTTTAATCATAGTCTGTAATATATTGTTTTGGGAGGTTGGAAAATGCTTGTGAAGGTGCTGGATGAAAATCGGGTAAAAATATTGATGGAAGATCAGGATATTGAGCAATATGATCTTCCTTTTGAAAAATTGAATTATGATGATCCTTATTCGCGGGCGTTTATCTATAACCTGATTGAAAAGACCTACGATCAAACCGGTTTGAATTTTCGGGATAGCCGATTGATCATCGAAGTTGTGCCGGGGTTTTCGAGATCCTATTATATTTTGCTAACGAAAATTGAAAAGGAAGGGAAAGAAAAAATTGAATTTGATAAGTCTGAATCTGTTGAAACGGAAATGTATGTTTTTCGATTGGAATGTGCGCATGATGTTTTTAGGTTTCTGGAGCGACGGGGAGTTTTTTATCCGGAAAAGATAGCTCTATATTTATTAAACGATCATTTTTATCTGACGTTATGTTATGGAGCCGAGACAGTGAAAAAAGCGGAATTTGGGCGTTATATAAAGGGGTTGGAGGAGTTTGGGTCTCGATGCCGTTATCATTATGCTAATGAATCCATACTTAAAGAATGGGGAATATTGCTCGCGGGGCCGGATGCAGTATTGGGGTTAAACGAATGGTGATTTTGGATGGAAAGGAAAAAAACTTTGCACTCTAAATGATGCCATTTTAAATCAATCAACTTTTATGAATCATTTTCATAGGATAAATGGGCCGTAATTACTTCTTTTAAGGAGATGATTCTGTTGGAATTACCTGTTAAAAGTGCCACCTATGCTATGAAGGGAAGGCAACTGCTTCACCTCCATGGGATAAGGGCTTATGTTGGGAAACGGAGCGGGGAAGACGGGTGTTATTACTACTTGAATGTTGCGGATAAAAACCTTGCCGTAGCCCGGCAACTTTTAATGAATGAAGAGATTTTAAAGTGAAATTGATAACTGGAGGAATGCGGATTGATCTATTTTGATAACGGGGCATCCTCCCATCCGAAACCTCAATGTGTCGTTAAAGCGGTGGGGGACTGGCTTCGAAAAAATGCTTCAAATCCGGGCCGTAGCGGGCATCGATTATCGATGGAATCGGCCGAATTGGTTTATAACACCAGGGTTGTATTGGGCGGTCTATTCGGTCTGGAAAAGGCAGAAAATGTCATTTTAGTGCCAAATGCCACCTATGCTATGAACATGGTTCTATTGGGTCTCTTTGAAAAAGGAGATCATATTATAACAACCGATTTAGAACACAATAGTGTTCTACGCCCCCTTTGGCATCTGCAGAGCAAGGGTGTGGAAGTATCGGTGATTAAAGTGGATTTTGAGGATGATGAAAAGACAATTGAAAAAATGATGCGGTCGATTCGGAGTCAAACCAAGGCAATCGTTTGTACCCAATGCTCTAATATTTGCGGACGGATTTTGCCCATCGAAAGGATCGCGGCGCGAAAACCGAAGGATGTTCTTTTGATCGTCGACGGATCGCAAGGAGCGGGAACAATCCCGATCAATGTTGTGGAGGGTGGAGTTGATTATTATTGTGCTCCTTCCCATAAGGGATTATTGGGCCCGCAGGGCGGTGGGTTGATATTGATCAACAACAGAAGTCCCCGTCCGCTGATATATGGCGGAACCGGAACGGAAAGTTTAAATCCGGAGCAGCCGATGGCGTTGCCTGAGCATCTGGAGAGCGGCACATTACCAACGGCGATTTGCGCCGGTATGCTTGCTGCTGCCAACTATATAAAAGACTTAGGTTGGAAGAAAATATATAACCACAAACGGGCTTTGACTGATTATGCCTATGATGAATTGCACACCGTTTCTGGGATTGAACTTTATATGTACCCGTATGCTTCCAAATGTTTGGGGGTAATTCCGTTTAATATGGCTGGAAAACATTCCGGTGATACGGTTGCGTATTTGGATCAGAAGGGGATTTGCACCCGAGGCGGGATTCACTGCGCTCCGCTCTTTCATTTGCGCATGGGAACGCAGGTGCGAGGGATGGTTCGGATCAGTTTTGGTTGCTTCAATAACGACCGCGAGATTGATCAATTGGTTCGTGCGCTTAAAAATTTTAAATAATTTTTATAAAACTATTTATTTTATAATCAATCTATGTTATAATGCTTATAACTATGGAATTATTTGAGCGCAGGTTCTAAAATATACGGAAAGAAAGAGTTGTGGGTGTAAATGTTTGCGGATTTTTTCGGTCATTTGCTAAATGTGTTTCGTACAATTCAGTGGCAGGATTGTATTGATATCCTGGTCGTTGGCTATTTGATCTACAATGTATTACGGTTTATCAAACAGACAAGGGCAGGCCACTTGTTGCGCGGTCTGGTGCTTTTGCTGGTCTTGATCTTGATGGCCCGTTGGCTCAATTTGAGCGCGGTGGGCTATTTGATGAATAACGTCCTGCAATTGAGCTTCATTACCATTATTATCGTTTTTCAGCCGGAGCTTCGCTCTCTTTTGGAAAAATTGGGTAGAATCAATTTTTCAAACGTATTGCCGTTTTCTAAAGCGGGGAATACCGAGCGAGATCGAGTTGAGATGGCGATCGATCATGTCTGCGATTGTTGCGCAGATCTTTCTGCACGGCGGATCGGCGGATTGCTTGTCTTTGAAAATACGACCAAACTGGGTGATATCGCATCAACGGGGACTCAATTAGATTGTGAACTTTCGGCTCAGGCGCTTGTTACCATCTTTTTCCCCAATACCCCATTGCATGACGGTGCGGTTTTTGTTCGCGATTTCCGCATTGTATCTGCCGGATGTTTGTTGCCCTTGAGTCAACGCTTGGAGATCAGCAAGGCGCTGGGGACCCGTCATCGCGCGGCGGTAGGTTTGAGCGAGATTTCGGACGCAATCGTCGTTGTTGTCTCTGAAGAGACCGGCAAGATCTCTTATGCGCAAAACGGTGAGATTCACCTGGGAATCGTAACGGATGAATTGCGCGACGTACTGAAGGCAACCTTCCTCTCCGATCAAAAGAAAATTATGAGCGCGGAGGTGGAAGCATGAAATACGATCTGAAAGCAAAATTTCTCGGCTTTTTCAGTAACAACTGGCAACTAAAGTTGATCTCATTGTTGCTTGCCGTTGTTCTCTGGTTTGTAATCTGCGAATATGTTGATCCCGAAACAGATACGCCCGTTTCCAATATCAAGATTACGATGGAGTATGAAGGCTCTGTTCCTCAAAAAGAAGGGCTTGGAATCATGACGGCGATCGATGAAACGGTTTCTATCCGCGTCAGTGGATCGCGGGATGCGGTTGCGCTGATGGATCATCAGAAAATCACTGCATCGCTGGATCTGAGCAATGTTACCCGAAGCGGGGAATATGACCTCCCGGTGAAGATCAATCTGGGGAATCAGAACCTGAAATTGGAAGAACAGTCGATTGAATCGATCAAAGTGCAATTTGATACAAATATCGTTTCGAATGTAAAGATCAACGTCAAAGTGAAGGGCGCGGTTCAAGAGGGATATATACGCGAAGAGCCGAAAATGCTCAATAACTATATTAACGTTACGGGGCCCAAAGCAATTGTTGAAACCATTGTTTCTGCCGAGGTGGAGATTGAGCAGGAGACCTTCCTGGAGACCAGCACCTTTAATTGTGCTTATAAGTTTCTTGATAAGAACGGCAAAGAGATTCCTAAAACGTTCCTTACTACCGATGTGCCGACTGTGGATGTTACCGTTGCAGTGGTCAAGGAAAAGACTGTTCCCATGACGGTTACGATCGTTAATAGCAGCGGTGGATCGGATCAAGCATTCTGCATTGCTAAGGTTCAGCCTGAAACGATTAAGATTACAGGAAATGAAGAAACCTTGAATGCGATCAATGCGATCGATCTTGGCGTTATTGATGTTGCAGAAAACACCAAGGATTTTGAAACGACGGTACCGGTTGTTCTCCCCAATGGAGTGAATAATGTTAAGAACATTGAAACTGCGAAGGTTACCGTTAAATTTAACGATATTCAGACTCGTACCATTCGGGTAAACAATATCAACCTTCAAAATGTCCCCAAGGGAACCGATGCAAAGGTGAGTGAAAAATCCATCTCCATCAAGGTGCGCGGAATTTCGGAGGACATTAACCGTTTAAATGCCGAGGATATCAAAGTCGTTGTGGATGCAAACGATCAGATTTTGCCTGCCGGAACCAATCGGATGAACGCGTTGGTCGTTTTTCCAAAGGATTATAAAGTGGGCGCAGTTGGAAAATATCAGTTGACGGTTGTGGTATCATAAAACGATCCGGCCTTTAGAAGATAAAGGCCGGATTCCTTTGCGCAAAGGAAGGTGTATATTTTGGATACAGAGGGGAAAGTGATTTGTATCAATGGAACATCTGCCGTTGTTGAGGTGATCCGCAGGGGTGCCTGCGGCGGAAACTGCACCGATTGCTCCGGATGCAAAGAGCTATCCATGCAGGTGGAAGTGTTGGCGGAAATTCCTGCTTCTCCCGGGGATCGAGTTTTGATCTCTTCTAAGCAACAGCCGATTTTATTGGGGCTGTTTGTTGTGTTTATTCTCCCTTTATTGTTGCCGGTAGGTGTGTATCTTTTAACAATGCAAACCGGCTTTGGAGGGTTATATGCGACGTTGGCGGTCATCGTTGCGATAATATTGATCTGGTCTTTAAGTAAGAGCAGTTGGTATTTAAAGAAGACAAAACCGCATATAATTCGCGTGATTTCAGAAAAGAGGTAAAAAGATGAACTATTTAAAGGCAAAAAATGAAGAACTACTGAAGGAATTGGAAGAACTGCGTTCGCAGTATTCTTGTTTTATGGAGAATGTTCTCCGCTTGGATATTACTCGCGGAAAGCCCAGCGCAGAGCAGCTGGAATTGAGCGAGGATATGCTGGGCATTCTTTCTTCGAGCGAAGATTGCTTTGCGGTCAACGGCTTGGACTGCCGCAATTATGGGGTGTTGGACGGAATTCCTGAGGCAAAAAAGTTATTTGCAGATGTTTTCTCGATTCGACCCGAGCAAATGATCTTAGGTGGAAATTCCAGCTTGAATATGATGTATGATGCGGTTTGCCGCGCATTCTGCTTTGGTAATCTGGATAGCATCCGCCCTTGGTGCAAGGAAGAAAAAATCAAGTTCCTTTGCCCCTCTCCCGGCTATGACCGCCACTTTGGCGTTTGCGAACAGTTTAATATCGAGATGATCCCCGTTCCCATGAAAGAGGATGGCCCCGATATGGATATGGTTGAAGCTCTTGTTTCAGAAGATGAAGCGATTAAGGGTATCTGGAGCGTTCCTAAATATTCCAATCCCACCGGAATTATTTATTCCGACGAGGTGGTTCGCCGGTTTGCCAACCTGAAGCCCAAGGCTCCCGATTTCAGAATCTTTTGGGATAACGCCTATGCAGTTCATCATTTATATGATGAGGAGCCCGAGATCCTTGATATTTTAGATGAGTGCGAAAAAGCAGGAAATCCGAATATGGCCTATGTGTTTGGCTCTACCTCTAAGATTTCCTATCCCGGAAGCGGTGTTGCTTTTATCGCCTCCAGCATTGAGAATATTGAACATATGAAAAAGCAGATCGGGATGCAGACCATTGGCCCCGATAAGCTCAATCAATTGCGCCATGTTCGCATGTTTCCCTCGAAGGAACACCTGATGGAGCAGATGCGTAAACATGCTGATCTCTTGCGTCCTAAATTCGAGGCTGTTTTGAATATTCTGGAGCGGGATCTTGGCGATAAGGAAATTGCAACTTGGAGCAAGCCTTTGGGCGGCTATTTTATCAGCTTTGATTCCATGCCCGGCTGCGCTACCCGCATCTATAATCTTTGCGGCGAAGCAGGGGTTGCGCTCACAACCGTAGGTGCCACCTTCCCGTATGGGAAAGATCCTGAGGATACCAACATTCGGTTGTCACCCTCCTTCCCGCCGGTTGAAGAGCTTGTAATTGCAATGGAGCGGTTTACCGTTTGCGCGCGCATTGCTTCTATTGAAAAAATCCTTGCAGATCGAGGCGTATCTGCTTGCTGAATTTAAAGGGGGAGTAAAAGATGGAGATCGGGATGTCCTTGGCTTGCTTTTACCCCATGGAACCGGAACACGCTTTAGTGCAGGCGGCAAAGCTGAATATCCGCGTTTGTGAAATTTTCTTAAATACCTTCAGCGAGCTGGATGAGAAATATCTGATTGCTCTGCGTAATGATTGCGACCGCTATGGTATTCGTGTCCATTCCATCCATCCGTTTACCAGTTTCCTGGAAAACTATTTGTTTTTTTCTCCCTATCCTCGCCGTATCGTAGATGCTACGGAATTTTACCGCAAATATACCGAGGCGGCCAAAATCCTCGGTGCGGGGATGATTAATATTCACGGCGATCGAGGCGTGGGGGTGGAGAGCATCGAAGACTATGTATGCCGGGCGGCGCCGATGCTCAAACTTCAGGAACAGACAGGGATCCTCTTTTCCATGGAAAACGTTTTTTATAATAGCGTCAATCACCCTGAATTTGTTGCACGCCTGCGCCAAAAGGTTCCCGAGGTCCGTTTTACCTTGGATATAAAGCAGGCGTTTAAAGGCGGGCAGGATGCCTATTTACTGGCCGAGGCAATGGGTGGATCTATTGTGAATTTTCATGTTAACGATCGGGATGAAGAGCATATCTGCCTTCTCCCCGGCCAAGGAACCGTTGATTATACAAGGCTGAAGGTTCTCTTGGATCAAGTGGGTTACCAAGGGCCTGCTTTAATCGAGGTATATCGAAATAATTTTGTGGAGAGCGACGAAATTCTATCCTCCAAAGCCTTTTTGGAAGAAAAATTTTTACTTGCAAAATAATTTCAATTAAGATATAATACTAAGTGCTATTTTATGAAAGGTGGTGACCACTCAATGAAGTGTCCGTTTTGCGGTTGTCCGGAGAGTAAGGTCATCGATTCCAGACCGACAGACGATGAAGAAAAGATCCGTCGGCGCCGTGAATGCACCAAGTGCAGTAAACGGTTTACAACCTTTGAGGCGATTGAAACCATCCCCCTGGTTGTGATTAAAAAAGACAAAACACGCGAGCCGTTCTCGAAAGAGAAGATCATGAAGGGTTTGCTCCGCGCTTGTGAAAAGCGCCCGGTCAGCGTGGCAGAGATGGAAAAAATCGTATCGGATGTTGAATCGGTGCTTTATAATTCCATGGAGAAGGAGATAACAACCCAATATATCGGCGAACTGGTGATGGAGTCTTTAAAGACCTTGGACGAAGTTTCCTATGTGCGTTATGCCTCGGTGCATCGTCAGTTTAAGGATATTAACTCCTTCTATGAAGAAGTGCTCAAGTTGTTGAAGAAAGGTTAATGCTCATGAAGCAATGCGTTAATGTTGTTCAGGAAGAATATGATGGTGAGCTTCATTTTTCCATCATCGATCATTCCATCGAACCCGATGCCTGCGTTATTACTATCGGGGCTATGGATGGAGAAGAATTGATCGGAGTTAAGGTGACGGTTCCGATGCTGACGAAACGGTTGGCTTTTAAGGTGTTTCAGTTTATTATGCCTTCCGGGCAGGTGAAGTTCTCATCGATTGGGGAGAAGAGTGATCGCTTGATTCAGACTTTGGTGAAATATTTTCACCCCAATTACGAAGCTTCGGATGGCTTTTCGGAGGATGAGGTAGAAATTGATTATAAACTGCGTAATCAAGCGGGTTATGATCTGAATCGAGATAAGATCTATCTCAAATTGTTCTATGATGAAGAGCAGGATGAAGATCTGCCCAAAAATGAGCGCATCCACCTGAACATGAGTTTTACCTTTAACCTTTCGCGGGAGTCTGCCAGCCTGATTGAAACGCAGGAAGGGTATTCTGCCGATTTGGTTGCATTTTTAATGAAATAATTTATTACTGCGCTTTATAAAAGCGCAGTAAATATGCTGGAGTGGCGCAGCCGGTAGCGCAACTGATTCGTAATCAGTAGGTCGTGGGTTCAAATCCCATCTCCAGCTCCAAAAACCTCTCGTTCTTCGGAACGAGAGGTTTTTTATCCAAGCCGACAGGCTTGGTATATCATCAACACGACATTGCCGTGTTGTATCTCATCAGTCCGTTAGGACTGTATATCATCACGCGAAGAGTGTATTTCTGTAGGCTTGATGATATACAAAACTTCGTTTTGATGATATGCAATTCCTTGCGGAATTGATGATATACAATGCTCCGCATTGATTTATTTTTATCTTTATGCTATACTACATTTAAGGCGGTGATATTATGAAGAAAGCAAAGAAATATATTTATCCACTTCTTTTTTCTATTGGTTTTTTAGTTTCATGGTTGGCACTTGTGGCGATAATTAATGCCTCTTCCATTGGAGAGGGATATGGTGGTCTTGGTATGGGAATGTTAATTCTATTCGTGTGGCTTATAGTTGCACTGCCAATTTACTGCATAAAATATAGTAAAATAATTATTGATGAGAAATTTAAATTTTTGTTTTCCGCTTATAATTCTTTACTGATTATATTCTTTCATATTCTGCCTTTCAATTTGCAAGGGCAAGCAACAATTGTTTCACTCTTTACACTTTGGGTGTTGTTTTGGAATACAGTTCCGCTAATTTGTCGATTGGTTTTTCGTAAACGTCAACAAAAAGCTATCGCAAACCAAACTGAAAATCAGTGAGATAAAGTGTTAATAATAAAAAAATCAACTTTTCGGATTTGTTCCGTTTTATTGGCGGTTTCAAAAACCTCTTTACGAATGTAAAGAGGTTTTTTCTTTCCCAAACAGTCTATTTTTGAAAGGATGATCTATACTTATAATATACTTTATCGTTTTTGGGGGCTTGATATGAAAAAGTTCACTGGTATCTTTCTAAAGGGCGTCTTCATAGGCGGGACACTTTCTGTGCCCGGAGTAAGCGGCGGGTCAATGGCCATGATCTTGGGGATTTATGAAAAATTGATCCAATCAGTTAATATATTGATCGGTCATGGTGGAGAGAAAAAGAAAGCGGTGGGATTTTTATCTCTTTTCAGCATTGGGGCGGTTGTTGGAATTTTAGGGATTTCCGGAATCGTTGTTCGATTGTTGGATTGCTATCCCATGCAGATGGTGTTTTTCTTTTCGGGCGCGGTCGCCGGAGGAATTCCTTTGATCTACGGGGAGGCGAAAAAGGAGCCTATACGCTTCATTCATTATATTTACTTGCTGGTTGGCGTGGCAAGTGTGGTGTTTTTATCCATCCTTCCTAAGGATTTGTTTCAAATGGAAGCGGGAGGTGGTTTCTGGAGTGTAACCATGCAGTTTTTAGGGGGCGTTATAGCGGCGATTGCTTTGGTTTTGCCCGGAATCAGCGTTTCCCATATGCTCTATGTTTTGGGTCTTTATAAAGGGATTATGGTTGCGATTACGGAATTTGATCTAATCGTTTTACTTCCCTTTGTTTTGGGCGCTTCGACAGGGGTTTTGCTATCCGCCCGCGGAATAAACTATTTGTTTGATCGTTTTCCGGGGTACACTTATTTTGTTGTTTTAGGGTTTATCCTCGGGTCTGTGGGTGAACTATTGAGTTCTGTTATGGGGGCGATCCCCCCATTATCCTGTTATCCTCTGGCGGTTTTGGGATTTTGCTCGGTATATTTCATCTCCGGAAAGAAAAAAGCAGTCCATTAAATTTTGCTTGCATTTTATATGTAGAAATATTAAAATAAATACAATGCTATATAAGGATTGAAACGATTGTGAAAAAAGTTGTTGTTATAGGAGGAGGCCCCGCGGGCTTAATGGCGGCGATCACTGCGGCTAAGGCCGGCGGGCGTGTTTCCTTGATCGAACAGAATAATATGCTTGGCAGAAAACTTCTGATAACCGGTAAAGGCCGTTGTAACGTCACCAACTTTAGCTCGGAGGATGAGTTAATCTCCCAAGTTGTTACAAATCCAAAGTTTCTATATTCTGCCTTTAATGCCTTTAACGCCTATGATGCCTATGCTTTTTTCGAGGAAGAGGGCGTTCCCTTAAAGATTGAACGGGGCAATCGCGTTTTTCCGGAATCGGATCGGGCGGCGGATGTGCGGAATGCTTTGAAGACTGCCGCGCAACAAGCGGGCGTTTTCTTTATAAAGGATAAGGTTGTTGCGGTTTCTGCCGATCCTCTTTTGATAAAAGGGGAGGCGGGCGAATATCGTTGCGATGCCATAATTCTTGCTACAGGCGGCTGTTCCTATCCGCTTACAGGCTCCACCGGAGATGGCTATAAAATAGCAAAAATACTGGGACATTCGGTCGTTGAACCCCAACCCGCCCTGGTTGCGCTGGAGGAAGAGGGGAGAATCTGCTCCTCTTTGATGGGTTTATCACTTAAAAATATAAAAATCAGCATCTCAAACTGCAAAGGAAAAGGGCTTTACAGCGAATTCGGAGAAATGCTCTTTACCCATAAGGGGATTTCGGGTCCGATTGTTCTTTCTGCCTCATCATATTTAAAAAAATATGATTTTCCGTGTATTGCTGAGATTGATCTTAAACCGGCAATGGACGCAGATATGCTGGACAAACGGTTGCTGAGAGATTTTGAGGCCTTTACAAACAAGGATTTTCTCAACGCCTTGGACAAGCTTTTGCCTAAGAAAATCATTCCCTTGATAATAGAGTTGAGTGGAATTGATCCCCACAGCAAGGTTCATCAGATCACCAAAGCACAGCGGGAGCGATTGGTTTACATAATCAAACATTTTCGGATCAAACTGAAAGGAAAGGCAGGTTTCTCCGAGGCAATCATTACCTCGGGAGGAATCAACGTTCGTGAGATCGAGCCAAGCACCATGCAATCCAAATTGATTCCCGGATTGTATTTTGCCGGTGAGGTGATGGATGTGGATGCCTTGACCGGTGGATATAATCTTCAAATAGCGTATTCAACGGGTTATCTTGCGGGTTTATCCGCAGCCAAGGAGGAGTAACAGATGGGAAAAAATATTGCGATCGACGGGCCGAGCGGTGCGGGGAAAAGCACTCTTGCCAGAAAACTTGCAGAAAAATTAGATTTTATTTATGTTGATACCGGTGCATTATATCGGACGGTGGGACTTCATGTTTTCCGCAAAGGTATTGAGCCTACCGATGTTGAGGCTGTTGCGGCTGTTTTGCCCGAGATCAATGTTATGATCCGTTTTATTAATGGGGAACAGCATGTTTATCTCAACGGTGAGGATGTTTCCGGGGATATTCGCTTGCATGAGGTGAGCCAATATGCATCTTTGACCAGCGCCATTCCTGCCGTTCGTCAATTTTTATTTGAGACTCAGCGAAGATTGGCAGCTGAGAATGATGTAATTATGGACGGTCGGGATATCGGCACCGTTGTTTTGCCGGATGCAGACGTGAAGATCTTTTTGACAGCTCGGCCGGAAGTGCGGGCCGAACGGCGTTATCGGGAACTTTTGGAACGTGGCCAAGAGGTGAATTTTGAGCAAATTCTGGCAGACGTTAATCGGCGGGATGAGCAGGATATGAATCGACCGGTCGCGCCTTTGAAGCCCGCAGACGATAGTGTTATTCTGGATACATCCGAATGTAGTTTCGATGAATCTTTGATGTTGCTTTATAAGACCGTGAAGGAAAGGCTGAACTGATTGATGGCGGTTAGAGTGATTGAACACGCGGGGTTTTGCTTTGGCGTATCCCGCGCGGTGGATTTGCTTGAAAAGGAGATTGAAAAAGGGAGTGCCCCTTTATATACGGT
Source organism: Eubacteriales bacterium (assembly GCA_045596965.1). Taxonomy (GTDB): domain Bacteria; phylum Bacillota; class Clostridia; order Oscillospirales; family QAKW01; genus QAKW01. The sequence goes on from JAZODI010000054.1 coordinate 20,300, forward strand.
TGGGCCTATCATCCATAACCCCCAGATTATTGAGGAGATGAAGGGGAAAGGGGTTATTATCGCCGAGGACGTGCGGGATATCCCCGGGGGCAGTACGGCGGTTATCCGCGCCCACGGAATAACCAAAGAGGATCTGACCTATTTGGAGAAGAGTGGGATCCAATATATTGACGCCACCTGTCCGTTTGTTGAAAAAATTCATCGGATCGTTGAAAAAGAGGCGAAAAATACTATTCTTATCGGCGGAAACCCCGACCATCCGGAGGTTCGGGGCATCCATAGTTATTGCGGGGAAGATACCTATGTTTTTCGCAATGCGGAGGAATTGGAGAAAATTGCTGAAAACAATCCTTCTTTTTCGTCAAAATACATAGTTGTTGTATGGCAAACCACCTTTAATTTAAAAGAATTTGAAAAATGTTTGTTAATTCTTAAAAAAAAGTTTGAAAATTTGAAACTTTATGATACAATATGTAAAGCGACTCATGTTCGGCAGCAAGAAACGGCTGCCCTTGCCGCAGAAAGTGATGCTATGATCATTGTCGGCGGTAAGCAGAGTTCCAACACGGCAAAGCTGCATTCCATTGCGAAGGCAGTATGCCCCTGCACGATTTTAATCGAGCAAGCTAATGAGGTACCAATAAATTTGTTATATAAAGAGAGGATTGGTATTGCAGGCGGGGCTTCCACCCCTGTCTGTATCATCGAGGAGGTAAAACGTATTATGTCGGAACAAAATGTTAACTTGGTTGAGGAAGAATTGACCTTTGAGCAAATGCTTGAGAATTCCTTGAAAGTAATTAGTAATGGAGATAGGGTGAAGGGCATTGTTGTCGGAATTAATCCTTCCGAAGTTAAGGTCGACCTTGGAACTAAGTATTCCGGCTTCATTACCAGAGATAATTTCTCTGCAGATCCTTCTTTTGATCTGATGAGAGATGTTGCTGTTGGCGATGAGATTGAATGCATCGCATTGAGAGTTAATGATGTCGAAGGTACTGTTGCTCTTTCTAAGAAGAAGGTAGATGCCCTGGCCGGTTTTGAAAAGCTGGAAAAGGCATGCGAAGAGAAGGCTACCCTGGAGGGTAAGGTTGTTGAGGTTACCAACGGCGGTCTGACCGTTATGATCGATGGTTCCCGCGTGTTTGTACCCAAGTCCCTTTCCGGTAAGCCCCGTAGCTTCGATTTTGATACTATGATGAACGAAACCGTTGAACTGCAGATCGCTGAGATCTCTGTTGTTCGCGGCCGTAAAAAGGTGATCGGTTCCATGCGCGCTCTGGAAGCAGAGAAGCGTAAGGCTGCCCGCCAGGAATTCTGGGATAATGCCGCTGTCGGCAATCGTTACAACGGTGTTGTTAAGTCTCTGACTACTTTCGGTGCGTTTGTTGATCTGGGCGGTGTTGACGGCCTGTTGCATATCACCGAAATGTCTTGGAATAAGATCAAGCATCCCAGCGATATCATGAACGTTGGCGATGAAATCGACGTTTACATCAAGGCAATCGACGATGAGAAGAAAAAAATATCTCTCGGTTATAAGAAAGCAGAGGATAATCCCTTTGTTCTCTTCACCAATCAGTATGGCGTTGGTGATGTTGCCACTGTTAAGATCATGAATCTGATGCCCTTCGGTGCGTTTGCACGCATCATCGAGGGCGTTGACGGTTTGATCCATATCTCTCAGATCAGCACCAAGCATATCGCAAAGCCCGCAGATGTTCTGAAGGTTGGCGATGAGGTTGAGGTTAAGATCGTTGATATCAATGAGGAGACTCAGAAGGTTGGTCTTTCCATCCGCGCTTTGATGGAAGAGGCTGCCGAGGCAGAAGAAGCTGCTCCTGCTGAAGAAGCCGCTGAATAAGAAAAATAATACTAAAAAGCACCATGGATCTCATGGTGCTTTTTAATACTTAATCGGCACGCTTTTGGCTTTTGGAATGAAATGGGTGATAATAATGGGGTATATACGTAATTTTAGAAAAGAACTTCCGGGGCTGGCGGTATTTTCGTTTTTGCAAGTGTTTGTCTGCTTCTTTCTTACTGCACGGTTGCAGACGTTTTTGAAGGATGCATGGAGTGTTGCATTAGATGCAAAGGTCTTTTATTTTATATTTTTAACATTCTCTTTGCTGCTTACCGTATTTTTGCCTTTGCTGATAAACTATCTTAAAAAATATTATGTCAGCCCCTGGCTTTCCGCCGCGGCCGCTGTATTTGCCCTTATATTTGTTTCGTTGTGCCACGGAATAGTTGTAACGCAGTGTTGCTTCGGTCATAATACGTTTCTTTGCTCAGTCGGTGCGGTTGTTTTTCTGGCGGTATTTTTTTATTTGCTTTTTTCAAGCGCCGTCTTTGTTATGAAAAAAGTGTTTTCCTCGCCCCCTGATAAAAAAGATTTGCTCGTAGGAATATTGATTTTTGCAGTACTTAACCTATGGGCGATTGTTTTTTGCATGTCTATGAAGAAAATATTTGTTTGGGATAATGCAGGCTATTTCCCGACAGTTTTGGAATTAGACGAGATCTTCCCATCGAAAGAGTATTTTAAAGCTGTTTATAGGTCGGTATTTGAAATTGATTACAATTACATCATTTCAGTGCCTGCAAGTATAATGTGTAAGATATTCGGAAAGACAAGACTTGTTTTTGTCCTCGGAATATTTAATTTTTATCTTTTTCCCCTTTGTCTTATGATATATGCTGCGGCAAGGCGGATTTTTAAAGTGTCCCGTATAAAAAGCATTTGTACTTTGGTAGCATTACCTATACTTATTTTTTCTGTAAACGGTTTTATCGATATCGGCGGAGTTTTGCCGCTGTTTGCCTCTGCGGTGCTGTTTTTGTACTGTAAAAACGAAAAGGCGGGGCCCGTTATAGGTACGTTGCTCGCCTTCAGCGTTTTGATGAGAAGATGGTATTCCTTTTATGCAGTGGCGTTTATCATTGTTGCCATTATCTATGAGGTTTTCAACCGGAAGTTAAGGCATTCTCTTGAAATGGTTGCTTTTTCTGGATTTACATTGTTTTTCTTTGCGCAAAAACTGGTATCTGAAAGATTACTCGCCGATTACGGAAACCTTTATAGTGCTTATGCACTGGGGCTGAAATATGATATTTTTCTTTTTGCAAGATATTTCGGTGTTATACTAACGTTAATTGTCACTGTTTATACTGTTTTTCTTCAAATAAAGCATTTCCGAAAAGGCATGCTTCCTGAAACTTTTGCCCTTTTGTCCGGGGCACTCTGTTTCTTGATGTTTGTTGGGGTTCAAACTCACGGTCAGCAGCATTTATACCTTTATATTCCGTCCTTTGCTATTATTTGTATGTCGCTTTTAAAGGCGCTCAAGGCGAGGTTCGTTGCAATTGCAGGTGTTTGTTTTTGTTTGTTGCAGACAGCAAATACCTTTGTTCCGAGAGTACAACCAACGGCTATACGGGAACTTACATCTCCGGCGATTATTCCTAATTTTTCAAATCTGCCCCCTATGGAAATGAATACAGATCAAATACTTGATATGGTGGAGTATCTCGATGAAAACATTGGTGAAAAGGGTAAAACGCTTTGCTTTCTTTCTTCCTCGCTTGCCTTTAATACCGATACATTGCGTTTTGCGGAGATTTCTCTTTCTGTTGATAAAAAATCGGATATCGAAAGAGATTCTTATATCAAGCCGATTCCGCAGGTGGACAACCGCGACGGGATTTCACATGAAATGTTTTTAACAGATTATATTCTTGTGCCTTCTGAACTGCAGATCCATCTTGCGGAAAGTGATCAGGAGGTGATCTCTGTTCCTTACCGGAAACTTGTTAACGCTGAAGGATTTGGCAAGGCATATGAAAAGACGGATGTAGTATTTACTATGGAAAGCGGCCTTGAGATCTATCTCTACCGCCGCACAAGAGAAGTTACTCTTGCCGAAAGGCGGGAAGTTACGGACGAGATATATAATCAACAGAAATAATAGTAATAGGGCGTACTGTTCGCAGCAGTGCGCCCTTGAATTATTTTCATATAAATCATTGTTTTGGAATATATTATTTATTCTTTAATTATAGACATAATCATAAAGTTATGGTATAATGAAATGAATTTAAAATGGAGCAGAATGTTTGAATGAGTAATTACAGCCGAACCGATGATAAAACCAATAATTCCAAGGATGCGATCGCATGGATCAAAAAGAATGTTGTTTTTTCAAATCATAAGCCGTTGGCCTGCGTGCGGACATACGGTTGCCAACAGAATGTGGCGGATAGTGAACGCATGAAGGGGATGCTTTCGGAGATGGGGTATGATTTTACCGATCGTACGGAAGACGCAGATTTGGTGTTGTTTAATACCTGCGCGGTACGGGAACACGCGGAACTAAAGGTATACGGAAATGTCGGGGCATTAAAGAATTTGAAAAAGGCCAAACCCGATATGTTGATTATCTTATGCGGATGTATGATGCAGCAGGAAACGGTGCAAACTCAGATTCAAAAGAAATATAAGCATGTGGACATTGTATTTGGCCCCTCCATGCTCCCGGAACTGCCGTTTATGATGAAACAGGCGATAGAACGGCGCGAAAAGGTTTTTACCCGCGAAGAGAACCCGAAAATTATCGAGGGGATCCCCATTGTTCGCGATGATGCCCATAAAGCCTGGGTATCGGTAATGTATGGGTGCAATAATTTTTGCACTTACTGCATTGTTCCCTATGTGCGGGGGCGTGAACGCAGCCGTGTAAGTGCTGAAATTCTTCGGGAAGTGGAGGAGTTGGTGCGGGAAGGGTATCGCGATATCACCCTTTTGGGCCAAAATGTCAATTCCTATGGCAAGGATCTGGAGGGTGAGATGGATTTTGCGGATCTGCTTGCCGCAATCAATCGTATCCCCGGTGAATTCTGGATTCGTTTTACTACCAGTCACCCTAAGGATTGCAGTTTCAAACTTTTAGATACCATGGCTTCCTGCGAAAAGGTATGCCATCAGCTTCAGCTTCCGTTCCAATCGGGGAGCAACCGCATCTTAAAAGAGATGAACCGTAATTATACGGCGGAATCCTATTATGAATTGATCGAGTATGCCCGAAAGGTGATGCCTGATGTTGTTATTACCAGCGATGTTATCGTCGGCTTCCCGGGCGAGACAGAAGAGGATTTTCAGTGTACCCTCGATCTGGTGGATAAGGTGCAGTTCGATAATTTATATACCTTCAATTATTCCAGACGAACCGGGACCAAAGCGGCGCTGATGGAAAACCAAATAGAAGAATCGGTGAAGAAGGAACGTTTTAACCGTTTGTTGGAATTGCAACACGCTGTCTGCCTTAAAAAGAACAGGGAGATGGAAGGGAAGGATATCACCGTTTATGTTGAATCGGTCAGCAAAAACGATGCGGAAACGCTGAGCGGTAAAACTGCCGGTGGCAAAACGGTCGATTTCAAGGGTACACCCGAATTGATCGGAACATTTTGTAAAGTAACCGTAACCAAGGCGAAATCTTGGTCCTTGGACGGAAAAATAAAGGAGAAATAAAAATGACTGAAATTATTGAAAAAGCAAAAGAACTGGGCGCTTTGCTGCAGAGCAGCGAGCAGGTGCAGAAATATACAGCCGCAAAGGCTGCTTACGAGCAGGACGAAGAGGCTCAGAAATTGGTGCAGGAATTCAACCTCCATCGGATGACTCTGATGACCCTTACCACCGGCGCAGATGCGGATCAGAATCGCATCGCAGAAGTGGAAGAGCGCGTAAAGAGCGTTTATACCAAGATCATGGAGAATCAGAGCATGGTCGCTATGCAGGAAGCCGGCAAGGCGGTAGAAGAATTGATGGGCCAGGTTAATGGCGTTTTGACTTTCTATGTTACCGGTGAAGAGCCCCAGAGCTGCACGCATGATTGCTCTACTTGCGGCGGATGCCATTAAATAGAGTATATTCGGGAGGTTTTTAAATGGCAAAGCTTTCTCCGATGATGGAGCAGTTTTTTGAAATTAAGAATCGCTATAAAGATTATATCCTTTTTTACCGTGTTGGAGATTTTTATGAAATGTTCTTCGACGATGCGGTTACCGCATCGCGGGAACTCCAGCTCACATTGACCGGCAAGGATTGCGGCATGAGTGAGCGCGCACCGATGTGCGGCGTACCCTTTCATAGTTATGAAAGCTATGCGGCCAAGCTGGTGGCAAACGGATATAAAGTCGGCATATGCGAGCAGGTAGAAGACCCTAAAAATGCAAAGGGTCTGGTTCGTCGCGACGTTATTAAGGTGATAACCCCCGGAACGGTTACCCAATCGAGTATGTTGGATGAGGGGCGAAATAATTATCTTGCTTGCCTGATCGGCGGGGAGGACCGCGTTGCATTATGCTTTGCTGATATTTCTACCGGCGATATTGAACTGACCGTGCTGGAGCACCCCGATAATAAGGCATTGATCAATGAGATTGGGCGGTTTTCTCCCAGCGAACTGTTGGTCAGCGAGGAGTCTTGCGGCCGTAAAGAGGTGGCTGATTATGCCAAAGAGCGATTGGGCGCTTTGGTAACCGATCTCGGCCCGATTGAAGAGCAGGATTTTGCGCCCGCCATTTTAAAGCATTTCCATGTTGTTACCTTGGATGAGTTGGGATTGCCGGACCGCAAAGAGAGTGTTTGCTGTTTATTTTATCTTCTTTCCTATATTTCCGATACCCAAAAGTGTGATATCGGGTATTTGGATAAGCTTCATGTCTTTTATCCCGAGCAATATATGGAATTGGATGCGGCAACTCGCCGCAATTTGGAATTGACCGAATCCATTCGTCGGGGTGATAAAAAGGGGACGTTGTTTTCGGTTTTAAATAAAACCAAGACCTCTGCAGGTTCTCGCTTGTTGCGTACATATCTGGAGCGTCCGTTGGTGCAGATCGGGGAGATCAATCGCCGCCTTTTTGCCGTTGAAGAACTTAAGAGTAATATGATGCTTCGGGATGAACTGCGGGAACTTTTGAGCAAGACCTATGACATGGAGCGGTTAATGACCCGCGTAATGCTCAACACCTGCAACGCAAGGGATCTCAATGCTCTTGGGCAGACCTTTGGGATGTTCCCTCAAATTAAAAATGTCCTGAAATCCTTCCAGGCCGGGATGCTTTGCGAGGCAGACCGCAACTTATCGGATATGGAAGATCTGCATCAATTGATTGAATCGGCCATTTGCGATGAACCTCCCCTTACCATTCGGGAGGGAAATATCATCCGCGATGGCTACGATGCAGAAGTGGATGAATGCCGCACCATGACCAAGGATTCCGAGAAGATCATGTTTGATTGGGAAGCCGAGGAACGGGAGCGGACAGGCATTAAATCCCTGAAAATCAGTTATAACAAGGTTTTCGGCTATTATATTGAAGTAACAAAGCTTTATTATGATCTTGTGCCCGAAACCTATATCCGCAAACAGACCTTGGTGAATTGCGAGCGGTATATTACCGAAGATCTTAAAAATCTGGAAACCAAGATCCTATATGCGAATCAGCGGTGCCAAAGCAGGGAGTATGATTTGTTCTGTGATGTGCGGAGCAAGGTCGGCGCGCGGCTGAAGGAGATTCAGCGCGCCGCAACTGCGTTGGCAACCTTAGACGTTCTTTGTTCCTTTGCGCAGGTTGCGCAGGAGAACAATTATGCCCATCCGATCGTGGATGAAAGTGATGAGATTCACATTGTTGATGGGCGTCATCCCGTTGTTGAGAGCGTGATGAAAAATACGCTGTTTGTTCCCAATGATACCCTTTTGAACCAGAATGATCAGCGGCTTAGCTTGATAACAGGGCCGAATATGGCAGGTAAATCTACCTATATGCGTCAGGTGGCGGTGATCACTTTAATGGCGCAGATCGGCAGTTTTGTCCCTGCCAAGAGCGCCCATATTGGTATTGTCGATAAGATCTTTACCCGCGTAGGTGCGTCGGACGATCTCTCTTCGGGCCAGTCTACTTTTATGGTGGAGATGACAGAGGTTGCTCATATTTTGGATCACGCAACCCCCTCCTCGCTTTTGATTTTTGATGAGATTGGGCGCGGAACTTCTACTTATGACGGCATGAGTATTGCCCGTGCAGTGATGGAGTATGTCAGCGATGCCAAAAAATTAGGGGCAAAAACTTTGTTTGCAACCCATTACCATGAATTATGTGCGCTGGCGTCACCGGATAATGGGATCGTGAATTATAATATCGCTGTTAAAAAGCGTGGTGAGGATGTTATTTTCCTGCGCAAGATCATTCCCGGCGGTGCTGACCGAAGCTATGGTATTGAGGTTGCTGCCTTGGCAGGGGTACGGCCTGAGGTCGTTAAACGCGCTAAGAAAATATTGCAGGAGATTGATAACGGCGGTGTTGCCGTTGCGCCTGTTGCGCCGAAGGAATATGAGCAAGAGGATCAGATCAGCTTGGGTTATATGGAGCAGTGCGCCATCATTGATCGTTTGAAGGAACTGGATGTTAGCACATTGACTCCTATTGAAACCATGGGAATCTTATATGAATTAACGCAAAAAGCAAAGGAGCTTTAAGATGCCGAAAATTCAGGTGTTGGATCAGGATATTGCGAATAAAATTGCAGCCGGCGAGGTGGTAGAGCGCCCCGGCAGTGTGGTAAAGGAACTGGTGGAGAATGCTTTGGATGCCGGTGCCGAGCACATTACGGTTGAGATTAAAAACGGCGGAATTACCTATATTCGCGTTACCGACGATGGCTGCGGCATGAACTGCCAGGATGCGCGCAACTGTTTTTTGCGCCATGCTACCAGTAAAATTAAAGACATATCGGATCTTTATGCTATTGAAACCCTCGGCTTTCGCGGTGAGGCCTTGGCGGCAATTTCCGCCGTTTCACGGATCGAGCTGATTACAGCCAATGATGAGGGCGGAACACGCCTGGTTTTACAGGGTGGTAAAGAGATATCCTGCGAGGAGACCGGTGCTCCTAAGGGGACAACCATTATCGTTGAGGACTTATTCTTTAATACCCCGGCCAGAATGAAATTTTTAAAGACTGATCGTTCGGAGGGCGGTTTTATTGCCGCCTTGATGGACCGCCTGGCCTTATCCAATCCTCAGGTAGCCTTCAAATTGATTCAGGACGGTAAGGTTACCCTTTCCACCGATGGCGGTGGAAAACTTTTGGACGTGATTTATGCGGTTTTGGGTAAGGATGTAACAAAAGGGATGCTTCAGGCGGACGCCACTCTTCAGCAGGTGCGCGTCTATGGTTATGTCGGTGAACCGACGATTACGAAAAATAACCGCAATTTCCAGCTTTGTTATATCAATGGACGTTTAGTCCGCAGCCAGACTGTTTTTGCGGCGATCGATCAGGCATACCGCAATGATTTGTTTCATGGCCGCCATGCGGTCTGCGTTTTGAAGATTACACTTCCGTATGGGTTGGTGGACGTTAATGTCCATCCCAGCAAGATGGAAGTGAAATTTTCCAATGAAAAACTGATCTTTGAGGCGGTCTATTATGCCATTAAAGGTGCATTAAATAAACAAACCCTGGTAAAGGCGGAACAACCGAAGAAGGTTGAGCCGATTGTTAAGACAAAACCGATGCCCTTGCATAACGAAGGGAAACCAAAGGATGATCCTGCGGTTGTCCGTGTTCTTGAAAAGCCTCAGAATCTTCGCCCTGCTCCGGTGATTGAAAAAGAGGAGCCCAAGCCGATCGTTTATAAGATGGAATCGAAAGATCCGATCATTTCTCTGCCGAGAAAATCGCCGGCTTCGGGCACCATGGTCTTGCGGGAGATGCCGTTTATTGATCCCGAGGAAGAGCCCCTCATTAAACCGATTCAACAGGAAATCCAAGCGGAACAACCCAAAAAAGAAATTCCTTACCGCTACATTGGCGAGGTTTTTAATACCTACCTTTTGGTAGAAAGCGGCGAGGAGCTTCTTTTGATTGATAAGCACGCCGCTCACGAACGTATGATTTTTGAGCGGCTTTTGAAGGAATGCGCATCCAATGAAAATGAGAGCCAGCGCATGCTGGTCCCGGAACGGGTGCGATTATCGCCTGAGGAATTAACCTTTGCGCTGGAAAATAAGGATGCATTTTTCAAGCTTGGTTTTGATCTGGATGCCTTTGGTGAGCGTCAGATCGTTTTGAGAAGCCGCCCGGTTTGTATCACCAACGAGTCGGCATCGGAAGCCTTTTTGGAAATTATCAATGACTGGATGCAGGGCGGAAAAACCGATCGGACTGCGCGGGAAAACCGCGCATTGAAGACCATTGCGTGTAAGGCTGCTATCAAGTCGGGAAACGTAAATAATTCTGAGGAACTAAAGGCGTTGGTGGTTCGCCTGATCGAAGAGGATAAGATCCATCAATGCCCTCATGGAAGACCGATTGCGGTCCCATACAGTAGGAAGACGATCGAAAAAGCATTTAAGAGAATTTAGGTGTTGGAAATGCAAAACATTATTGCCGTTGTCGGCCCGACTGCTTCGGGGAAAACCGGCCTATCCATAAATCTTGCCAAACACTTCAATGGTGAGATCGTATCGGCGGATTCGATGCAGATTTATCATGAAATGAATATCGGAACAGCCAAACCGTCTTTGGATGAACGGCAGGGGATTATGCACCATCTTATGGGCCATTTGAGCGTTGAGGAGACCTATAATGTTGCAACCTATGTTCGGGATGCGCAAAAGATTCTGAAGGATCTGGAACAAAGGGGCACCTTGCCGATCCTCTGCGGGGGGACCGGCCTCTATATAGATCATCTGCTGAATGATACGGAATTTTTTGAGATTCCACTGGATTTGGCTGTGCGTGAGCGGTATCAACGATTGGCCTTGGAAAAGGGTAACGGAGCCATATTTGAGCTTTTGAAGGAGCGGGATCCGGCTCTTGCCGAAAATCTCCATCCCAACGATAGCAAGCGGATTATCCGCGGCTTAGAGGTGTTGGATATAACCGGCCGCCGTCTTTCGGATTTTCAGCAGGAAAGCAGGCGGGAGAGCCCCTATCGCGTCCTTTATATCGGTTTGAATTATAAGGATCGTGCTTTGCTTTATGAGCGAATTAATCGGCGGGTCGATCTGATGATTGCAGATGGATTGTTGGATGAGGTCCGCAGCTTGATGAAGGATTATAATCTTTCGGATACAGCGCGTGCGGCTATTGGATACAAAGAGTTGATCGATTCTTTTGCATCGGGCTCTGATTTGGATGCCGCTGTTGAATTGATCAAACAAAAGAGCAGAAATTATGCCAAGCGGCAATTGACCTGGTTTCATCGTAATTCGGAAATTCACTGGTTATACGGGGATGAGATGTCTTCGGAAGAATTATTGGAGAATGCGGTGCGACTTATGGAGGAATTTTTGAAAGGAGGCAAAGCGTGAAGAATAGCGGATTGACGTTTATAAAAATCATTATCGGTGTTTTGGTCTTGTTTGCCGTTATCGTTGTCGGTTATCAGCTTTATAAATATAATTTTGTCTCCATTCGGACCGAAAGTGCTGTTATGGGCGAGATGGAAGAAGTTGTTAAGGCGAAAGGGCTTTTCTTTCGGGATGAAAAAGTGGTGGGTAATAGTGGGTATAACTACCTTGATGTTATCCGCACCGAAGGAGAGCGCGTTGCGGCCGGCGGCGTTATTGCGCGGGTTTATCGCGATGAGCAATCAGCCAAGGATCAGAAGGTTATTCGTGAATTAAAAGAAAAGATCGCCACTTATGAAGAAGTTCTTTCCAACAGCGGATCTTATCAAAGCGCGGCCGCGAGCATTGATGAGGCTATATATAGTAATATCGAGGGCATAGCCTATCTTGCCCAAGAGGGCGGAATGGATGCTTTTAATAAAGCGGAATCCTTGGTGGTTGAAATTATGAAGAAAAAGATCGCATCGGGGGATTTGGTTCATTATGATTCTATTTTGAGTGATTTGCGCGGTCAGCTAAAGGCGTTGAATACTTCCGCCGGTGATAGCGTGAACACCATTAAATCAACTGAAAGCGGCTATTTTTCCTTTGGAACAGATGGAATGGAGGATCGCTATACCCTCGATGCCCTGAAGGAATTAACGGCTGAAAACTTTGATGATACAGCCAAATGGATGGATGATGCGGCAACTGAAGGTGATCCTCTGGGCAAATTGGTCTATGATAATAACTGGTCGGTTGCTATGAAGGTGGATACGGATGATGTCTCCAAGTTGGAGGCGGGAAATACCGTTTATATCCGTATTCCTTCTTTTGGAAATAACCGCATCAAATGTACCGTTGCCGAGCTTCGAAGAAGCGGGAAAGAGACCTTGCTCATTTTATCGTCTTCCATTATCAGCGAAAATATTTTAACTTTGCGTCAGGAGGAGATCAGCCTGATCGTTAAGACTTATAACGGCATTCAGGTGCGTCAGAGCGCTCTGCGTAAAGTGGATGGGGAAGATGGCGTATTTGTTAAAGTTGGCTTGTTGCTGAAATATAAGAATGTCAACATTCTTTATAACGACGGTTCCAATGCGATCATTGAATATGATGCTGCTGCAACCGGTGGATTGCGTTTGTATGATCAGGTTGTCTATAAAGGTTCTAACCTTTACAGCGGAAAGGCGGTTTCAGATGGATAAAACATTGATTAAAAATAATCTTGACCGCATTTTTTCTCAGTTAGAGGAATCATCTGCAGAATTGATCGCCGTTACCAAAACACGAACGGTCGAAGAGATCAATCATGCGATTGAATGCGGCGTTCGGCATATTGGCGAGAATCGTGTCCAAGAACTGCTTTCAAAGTATGACCATCTTCATAAAGAAGGGCTGTCCATTCATTTGATCGGGCGGTTGCAGACAAATAAAGTGAAATATATCATCGATAAAGTGGATTTGATCCATTCGGTGGATTCGGTGCGTCTTGCAGAGGAGATATCCAAACGCGCAGAGCGCATCGGTAAAATCCAGCGTGTTTTGGTTGAGGTAAATTTGGGGGAAGAGGAATCAAAAGGGGGAGTTTCTGCGGATGATCTGCCTGCTTTTTTAGAGGAGATTTCCTCCTATCCCGGTATCGCTGTCTGCGGTTTAATGTGTATTCCTCCGATCGCAACAGAATCCAACGGGAATTTTGAATATTTTTTAAAATTGAAGCAATTGTCAGTTGACATAAAGGACAAAAAGTTAGATAATATTGATATGAGTATTCTCTCGATGGGTATGTCCGGCGATTACGAAGATGCCATTCGCGCCGGCAGCACATTTATCCGCGTTGGACGCGGCATATTTGGCCCACGGAATTAACGGAGGTATAGTGTTATGGGTAATTGGGAAAAATTCAAGCAGGTTATCGGCATTCCCGATGATAGCGATATCATCGGCGGCGATGACGGTAGTGAGGACGTAGTTGAAACTGCTCCGATCCGTGAATCGGTTGCATCGGTGAAAAAAGAAAGCGTTCGCACTCCCGCGGCAAGACCTTCTGCTGCAAGAAGCCAGGTGAATATGGTCATTATCCGTTCCAGTGATTACGGTGATGCCAGAACGGTTGCGGATCATATTTTGGCCAATCGCGCAGTTTTACTGAATCTTGAAAACTGCAATAAAGAAATGGCGCAAAGAATTTTGGACTTTTTGAGCGGTGTTGTTTATGCTCAAGGCGGTGATCTGCAACGCGTTGCTCATAGTACATACGCGGTTACGCCCCGTAATGTTGGTTTGCAGGGTGAACTGTCGGATGAAGTGAGAGAAGAGGAGTTTTAAATTTGATCTCATTTTTGATTTTGATTTTAAATCAAATTGTTACGATTTATGCTGCCATTATGCTGATCTATTGCTTGTGTGGTTGGTTTATTCGTGATTCCGGCAATAAGTTTATGCAAATCCTCGCGTTGATTTGTGAACCGTCTTTAGCTCCCATTCGCAGGTTTTTATGGAGATTTGAATTCTTTCGTAATTCGCCGGTTGATTTCTCACCCTTGGTTTTGTTTCTGCTTCTGCGAGGACTTTTGAGTTTGCTGGCTCAAGTACCCGGATGGTTTCGCTGATGGAACAATCATATTTTAACGGAAAGATTGAAGATCTGATCCGGCGGGAATCCAAAGGGGATCCGATGGTTTTTTCCTGGTTTTTAACAGGTGAAGAAGCGGTCTTGGCTCAAAATATCTGCAAAAGAGCAGGCGCTCCTCATTTCTTATACGGCGGATATGATGGGGCAGAGCGAAAGATCCTCGCGGTTTCGGGAATGGATACGGAACTGCTGAAGCAATGTTTCCCATTCGTTCTTTTAAGGTTGGAAGGTGCAGATCTTTCCGAGATTTCCAATCGAGACGTTTTGGGGGCGCTGATGGCAACCGGCATTCGCCGCGAAATGCTGGGGGACATTATTGCGCGGGATAGTCTGGTTCTGGTATTTGTTGCGGAGCAGATCAAGGATTTTTTGATTCAGAATGTGGAATCTGTCGGCAGGCAGAAGGTTCGTTTTACTGAGGCTCCGTTGTCGTTTGAAATTCCGGAGCCTCGATTTGAATTTATTCGTCTAACAGCGGCTTCTCTTCGTGCAGATGCGGTTATAGGCGGTTTGATTCATTGTTCGCGTGAACAAGCAAGCCGTTTGATCGATGAAAAGTTGGTTTCGGTAAACCATGTTTTGCTAAATAAAAAGACAAAAGAAATTCATGCCGGCGATCGTATTGTCGTCCGTGGGTCCGGAAAATGGATCGTTGATGAATGCGGGGATTTGAGTAAAAAAGGCAGAGCAATTTTGCTTTGCAGAAAGTATATTTAGGAGGATTATAAGATGTTGAAGCCCGAAGCAATCCATAACAAAGAATTTGAGCAGAGTGTGCTCGGCGGTTATCGCCGCGATGAGGTGGAAGCCTTTTTGGATGAGGTAGAGGCGGATTATCAGAAATTATACAACGATAACGCAGATTTGGTTGAAAAACTAAAGGTTTGTGTTTCTAAGATTGAGGTTTATCAAAAGGATGAGGAGTTTTTAAAGACCGCGATCATCAACGCTCAACGCCTGAATGAGACGACTCTTAAGGAAATTGAGCTTCGCGAAAAGGAAGTGGAAGTGGCATCTAAGGAAAAGGCGGCCGCTATCATCGCCGAGGCGGAAGCAAAGGCGGCAGAGATTCTTAAAAATGCTGAAATCGAATCGGCGGATGCCATTCGCACTGCTCGGGAAAAATGCCGCGCAGAGATTGAAATTGAGCAGAAAAAATCTGCTGAAGCAATCGCAACCATTCATGCCGAAACTGAGGCAGAGCAAAAGAAATTAGACTATCTGCGCGGTCAGGTTTCGGAGTTTAAGAATACCATTATTGAGCTCTATAAGGCTCATTTGACCTCCATTTCTAAATTGCCCGAATTTAAGGCAGAGGTAGCTCCCGTTGAGCCGGTGAAGGAAGAACCTGTTGAACCGGAGAAGCCTGCGGTTATGGAAGAACCTATCGTTGAAGAACAACCGATAGTTGAAGAAATCGCAGAAGAGCCCGCCAAGAGCGAGAATACGGTTGAATTCAAGATCAGTGAAAAAATTGAGAAAAAAGAAGCGGAAAAAGAGGAAAATCGATATGCCGCAAAGCAGATCCGCTTTGAAAATTTGAAGTTTGGCATTGATTATGATATCAATAAGGATGAATAAGGAGCAACGGATTGAATTATTTTAAGCGGTATTATTGGATCGTATTGTCGGCTGTTCTCGTTGGGCTTGATCAGCTGACAAAATATTTGGTTAATGCTTATATTCCGCAAAATGATGCGATCTCAGTGATTCCTAACTTTTTTTCACTTGCCCATGTGCGTAATCGCGGTGCTGCCTTTGGGATGCTGAAGGAGCATCGCTGGGTGTTTTTGATCTTCACAACGATTGTCTTGGTTGCTGCATTTATCATCATGTTTTCCGGGAAAATCAGAAGCCATTGGGGGATCTGGGCGGTCTCTTTGGTGGCATCCGGTGGAATCGGTAACATGATTGATCGAATTTTCCTTGGGGAAGTTGTGGACTTTTTCGCCTTTAATTTCTGGGGATATGAGTTTGCCGTTTTCAATGTGGCGGATATTTTCGTCTGTTGCGGTGTGGGGATTTTGGCATTTTATATTCTGTTTTCCAAGGACTTTGATTCTCCCCGCAAAAATGAGGAGTCGGAAGATGAATCGGTTTGAATTTGAAGCGGATCAGGAGGGGGCGCGCCTGGATTCCTACCTTGCGGAAAAACTTTTCGATTTTTCCCGTTCCCGTATTGAGCAACTCATCAAAAACGGTGATATAACCGTCAACGGAAAAAAACTTTCCAAAAGTTATCGTTTGCATGAAGGGGATCGGATCATGGCGGAAATTCCGCCGTTGGAGGATCCTGTTCCTAAGCCTTGCGAAATGGAATTGGATATTGTTTATGAAGATCGGCATCTTTTGGTTGTGAATAAACCGAAAGGGTTGGTTGTTCATCCCGCGCCGGGTCATAGTGGTGATACCCTTGTGAATGGCTTGCTGGCCCATTGCGGTGATAGTTTATCGGGAATCAACGGCGAAAAACGGCCAGGTATCGTTCATCGGATTGATAAAGACACCAGCGGTCTTTTGGTGGTAGCGAAGGATGATATTACTCATCAGGGGTTATCGGCTCAATTTGAAGAGCATAGCATTGATCGTGTATATGAAACCATCGTTTTCGGAAAGATGCCGAATGATAGCGGGACCATTGACGCGCCAATCGGCAGAAGCCAAAAGGACCGTAAGAAGATGGCTGTTGGCGCTCGCCATTCCAAGAGAGCGGTGACCCATTATGAAGTTTTGATGCAGTATCAGGGTTTTGCTCACCTGGCCTGCAGGTTGGAAACGGGGCGTACCCATCAGATTCGTGTCCATCTTTCATCGATGGGACATTTTGTTTTGGGCGATTTGGTTTACGGTCGCTCGGTATCCAATTATAAACTTGATTTCGAGGGTCAATGCCTTCATGCAAAGGTTCTTGGCTTTGACCATCCGGTTACCGGAGAGCATCTTCGCTTTGAAAGTGAATTGCCGGATTATTTTAAAAATATGCTCAAAAAACTTGAAAATCAGAAGCAGCCTTAAAAAGACTGCTTCTTTTTTTGTAAAAGGGGATATTTTACTTTACAAACAACCCAATAATATATTATAATATTATAAAATATGACTTTTGGGAGTGTGGATATTATGTCTAAAATTGCGTATCGAAGAATTCTCTTGAAATTGAGCGGCGAGGCACTTGCCGGTGCGGGGAAAACCGGTATCGACTTTGACTATGTTCTCAAGATCGGCTCATATATTAAAGAGTGTGTTGAGCATGGCGTTCAGGTTGCAATCGTTGTGGGCGGCGGAAACTATTGGCGCGGCAGAAGCAATCAGCAAATGGATCGTACCCGCGCCGATTATATTGGCATGTTGGCAACGACGATGAATGCTCTGACCGTGCAGGATGCTTTGATCCAAAACGGAATTGAGTGCCGTGTGATGAGTGCGATCGAGATGCGTCAGATCGCCGAAACCTTTATTCGCAATCGTGCGATTGCTCATCTGGAAAAGGGGCGTGTTGTTATCTTCGCCAGCGGCACCGGAAATCCCTATTTCTCCACTGATACCTGCGCTGCTCTGCGCGCGGCCGAGATCAATGCGGATGTGATCTTTAAGGCAACCAATGTGGACGGTGTTTATACCGCCGATCCTAAGAAAGATCCCAATGCAAAGAAATTGCACCATATCCGTTATATCGATATTCTTAAGGATGGTCTGCAGGTAATGGATAGTGCTGCGGCCGCCCTTTGCAACGATAATAATATCCCGATCTATGTTTTTGATATGTCCGATCCGGCAAATATTGTTCATGCTGTGATGGGCGATGATATTGGCACAACTATTGATAACAAAGGAGAATAACAAAATGGCTAACTATACTGAATTTGAAGACAAAATGAAGAAGACCCTGACCTCTCTCAGCAACGATTTTGCCGGTGTGCGCGCAGGACGCGCAAACCCTGCGGTTCTGGATCGTCTGCGCGTGGAATACTATGGCGCTTCCAGCAAGATCAACGAGGTTGCGGCGGTTAGCGTTCCCGAAGCCCGTATGCTGGTAATTCAGCCTTGGGACGTTACGGTTTTAAAAGAGATTGAAAAGGCAATCCTTGCCTCTGATATCGGTATTACCCCCAATAGCGATGGTAAGGTGATCCGTCTGACCTTCCCTCAGCCCACTGAAGAGCGGCGTAGAGAGCTGGTTAAGGATGTTAAGAAATATGGCGAGGATGCCAAGGTTGCCATTCGCAACGTCCGTCGCGATGCTTTGGATAAGTTCAAGAAGCAAGAGAAGGCTCATGAGATTACAGAAGATGAGCTGAAGGGCATTGAAACGGATGTTCAGAAATTGACTGATAAGTATATCGGCGAGATCGAAAAGATGGTTTCCGAAAAAGAAAAGGAAGTCATGGCAGTTTAATTGATTTTGGTAGGTGAACGCATTGAAATTATCGCGCAAGAAAAAAGAAATGATCGATCCCGAACGGTTGCCTGAGCATGTCGGTATTATTATGGACGGCAATGGGCGTTGGGCTCAAAAACGCGGTCTGCCGCGTTATGCGGGTCATGTAGCGGGTGCGCAGGTTTTTAAAACCATTGCTTATTATGCAAGGGATATCGGTTTGAAAAATCTGACTGTTTATGCGTTCTCCACCGAGAATTGGAGCCGCCCGCAGGAAGAAGTTTCCAGAATCATGAAGGTTTTGGAAGAATTTATCGATGATGCGCTGAATACCTTTGAAAAGGAAAGGGTGCGGATTCGATTTATCGGCGATCTTTCTGTTTTCTCCGGCATATTATTGGAGAAAATGGAGCGTATTGTTGATGCAACAAAGGATTTTTCGGGTCTGACATTGAATGTTGCGATGAACTATGGCGGTCAGCATGAGATCGTTCATGCGGCGCGCAAGGCGGCGGAGCTTGTATCAAAGGGGTTGCTTAAACCCGAAGATATTACGCCGGAAGCGTTTGGAAAAATGCTTTATTTTGATGATTGCGAAGCGGTGGATCTTGTTATTCGCCCCAGCGGAGAGAAGCGCCTTTCGAACTTCCTGCTTTGGCAGTCTGCTTACGCGGAGTTTTGGTATTCGGATATTCTTTGGCCCGATTTTAAGCCGAAGGATCTGGACCAGGCAATTATTGACTATCAAAAAAGGAATAGGAGGTTTGGCGGCGTATGAAAGAAAACTTTTTGCAACGGTTATGGACATCGTTGATCATTCTGGGTGTCTTTATCTTGCTGTTTGCAACATCTGCCTTTTCTCCTTTCTTTGAGATTGCAATTGCTGCTTTGATCTGCATCTGCATTTATGAAGCACTTACCTGCGCAGGATGCGCCACGAAGAAGAAACTTTTGATCCCCAGCTTGTTTTACGGAGCGGCGGTGCCACTTTCTTTTTTGATAAGAGATTTCCTATATCCTGAAAGAAACCCTTATTATGGTGTTATTATTATCTCTTTTATTTATCTCGTCTTTTTGTTTGTTATTTTAATGACAAATTTTGAAAAGACGGTGTTTAGCGAGGCGGCGGTGGCGATGTTTATCACATTTGTTATCACTTGCTTCCTGAGCAACATCATTTTTATTCGCCGCATTGAAAACCATGGATTTTTCTTTATGGTTCTCTGTATTGTATGTGGAGCGTGGTGCACCGATATTTTCGCATACCTAACAGGAATCCTTTTGGGTCGCCACCGTCCCTTCAAAATCATCAGCCCTAAAAAATCGGTGGAAGGGTGCATTGGCGGCTCCTTATTTTCCATTGGCTTTTTCTTTTTGTTTTGCTTTATTTATCAGAAGGTTACTCATGTGGGAATGGATTGGTTGCTGGTTTTGGTCTATGGTTTGTGTTGTACCTTGATTGCGCAGATCGGGGATCTTTCATTCTCCTACATAAAGCGTTCTTATGGCATTAAGGATTTCGGCAAGATTTTGCCCGGTCATGGCGGATTTTTGGATCGCTTGGATAGTTTGATCTTTATTGCGCCGATGTTTTATGCATTGTTGAACGCGAAAAGTTTCATTGGGTGATGATCATGAAAAAAATATCAATTCTCGGCTCGACCGGCTCCATCGGTACGCAGACGCTTCAGGTTTGCAGAGATCTCAATATTGGTGTGGCTGCCCTCAGCGCGGGGAGAAATATTGATCTCTTGGAAAGCCAAATTCGTGAATTTAATGTTCCTGTTGCCAGCGTATATGATGAAGCGGCGGCGGAAATATTAAGAAAGAGATTAAATGGCTTTCCTTGCACGGTTTATTCCGGAAATGAAGGAAATTGTATTGCGGCATCTGCGGCGGAATCCTCTATCGTTGTTACCGCCATGATGGGGATGATTGGTCTAAAACCAACATTGGCTGCCATTGATGCCGGTAAAGATATCGCGCTTGCGAATAAGGAAACATTGGTTTGCGCCGGCCAGATCGTTATGCCGGCGGCTAAAAAGAGAGGCGTATCGATCCTTCCGGTCGATAGCGAGCATAGCGCGATCTTTCAATGCTTGCAGGGCGCAGCAGAGAATTCTATTAATAAAATCCTTTTGACCGCTTCCGGCGGGCCGTTCTTTGGCATGAAGAGCGAGGCATTGAAGAAGGTTACGCTTAGGGATGCCCTAAATCATCCCAATTGGAGTATGGGATCGAAAATTACCATCGATAGTGCCACCTTGATGAATAAAGGTTTGGAATGGATGGAAGCAAAATGGCTCTTTGATGTTACGGATGATCAGATTGAAGTGGTTGTCCATCGGGAGAGTATTGTTCATTCCGCGGTTGAATTTGCCGACCATTCGGTGATTGCCCAGATGGGCGTTCCTTCCATGTATTTGCCTATTAAATACGCGCTGACCTATCCTGCGAGGGTTCAAAGTGGTGATTACGCCCTTTCCTTGATTGGAAAGACATTGCATTTTGAGCAGGCGGATGAAGAAACATTCCGTTGCTTAAAGCTTGCAAAGCAAACGAGCCGTGCCGGAGGGTTATATCCAACTGTTTTGAACGGAGCCAATGAACAGGCGGTTGCTTTATTTCTGGAAAACAAAATCGGATTTGCCGAAATCGCAGATCTTGTCGAAAAAGCGCTGATGAATGTTCCTGCGGGGGATGCTGAAAAACTCGATGATGTCCTGCGGGCAGATCAAATTGCCAGAGAGCAGGTTCGCATGGATTACAAGAAGGGTGCTGTTTGATGCGAGTTATTTTCAACATTGTTATAACTATATTGGTTTTTGGCCTGCTGATTCTATCCCATGAGGCAGGCCATTTCTTCACAGCTGTTTGGGCTAAAATCAAAATTCATGAATTTTCAATCGGCATGGGCCCCGCGTTATTCAAGCGGGAAGGAAAGCTTTGCCGATTTTCTATCCGTGCATTTCCCATTGGTGGGTTTGTCCAAATGGAGGGGGAAGACGGTGACTCAACAGATGAGAATTCCTTCGCCAGCAAACCTCGTTGGAAACGATTTTTGGTTTTGATAATGGGCGCAGCGATGAACATCCTGATGGGTTTTTTATTGATCTGTTGCGTCAATGCTACCATTACGGCCTATCCAACAACGGAGGTCGCGGAGTTTTATTCCGACGCTGTTTCTTCTTCTCAACTTCAGCAGGGTGATAAAATCGTTTCGATTGATGGGTATGATATCTTTTCTTATATGGATCTTTCCTATGCCCTTTCCCAAAAGAGCGAGGATCATACCTTTGATGTTACAGTTATGAGAGGCGGCTCTAAGGTTGAATTATCCAACGTTCCCTTTCCTGTTATTGAAGATGATCAATACGGAACATTTCATGATGTAGACTTTAAAGTGTATGGAGAAAAACGAAATGTTATTTCGGTGTTTCGATATTCCGCAGGGTACACGCTCTCGGTGTCTCGCTCCATCTATTCATCCATTTTCTCGATGTTTTCAGGGAAGGCCGATTTTGATCAGGTGAGTGGTCCTATCGGAACCGCCTCGGCCATAGGAGAAAGTGCTACGGTAGGGTTACGTTCGCTTTTAATGATGATTGCGTTTATTTCTATCAATCTGGGGGTTATGAATTTGTTGCCGTTTCCCGCTTTAGATGGTGGGCGGATATTATTGCTCGGAATTGAGGCTATTCGCCGTAAGCCGCTTAATCCAAAGGTTGAATCTGCTCTGAACGGCGCAGGACTGATTTTATTATTATGTCTGATGGTCGTCGTTGCGTTTAAAGATATTATCAATTTATTCTGAAAAAGGGGGATCTGAATGGCTAAAAAAGTTCGTGTTGGCAATTTAGAACTTGGCGGAGATCGTATTTATGTCCAATCTATGCTGAGTACGCCGGCGGGGGATCATGATGCCGCCTTGGCCCAGGCTATTGCTTTGGAAGAGGCCGGTTGTGATATTTTGCGCCTCAGTATCCCCAATATGGATTCGATTGAAACCATCCGCAGGCTGAAAAAAACAGTTTCAATGCCTATCGTTGCAGATATTCATTTTGATTATCGTTTGGCAATTGCCTCGGTTGATGCGGGTGTGGATAAAATTCGCATAAATCCCGGAAATATCGGCTCGGAAGAGAAGGTACGGGCGGTTGTGAATGCTTGCAAGGCAAAGAATGTGCCCATTCGCATCGGTGTTAACGGTGGTTCGCTGGAGCGTGAATTGCTCGAGCGCTACGGATCGCCTACTCCTGAGGCGATGGTTGAAAGTGCGATGCGTCATGTTCGCATTCTGGAGCGTTTGGATTTTCATGATATTGTTATTTCCATCAAAAGCTCGGATGTTAAGAAAATGATTGCCGCATATCGTCTTTTGGCAAAAGTGTGTGATTATCCCTTTCACCTTGGCGTTACCGAAGCGGGAACCAAAGACATGGGCGTTGTTAAAAACGCCATTGGAATCGGAAGCCTGCTTGCAGAGGGTATCGGATCGACAATCCGCGTTTCTCTTACTGCTGATCCTGTTGAAGAGATCTATGCGGGATTTCGCATCTTAAAGGCGCTGGATCTGGTGGAGGGCGCTTGTCAGTTGGTTTCTTGCCCCACCTGCGGCCGTACCAAAATTCCTGTTGTTGAAATTGCAGAACGTGTTGAAAAAGCGTTGGAGAAAAACCGCAGCGGATTAAAAGTTGCGATCATGGGGTGCGCGGTAAACGGACCCGGTGAAGCGCGGGAAGCGGATGTTGGCATCGCCGGCGGTAACGGCGAGGGCTTGATTTTTAAAAAGGGTAAGATTATCAAGAAGGTTCCTCAGGGTCAATTGTTTGATGCCTTGATGGATGAAATAAATGAAATGTCAGGGAATAAGTAGAATGTCGAACAAATACTTATTGAATTTTTTTAAACGGTGTTCATTCACTGATGAGGAAATCAGTCTTTTCGGTGAATCAATTGCAACAAAGGTTGTTGTTAACCAGGAACACCGCATTTTGAAGGCACATGCTCAGTTTTCGAAGTATGTGCCTTTTTCCCATATCCTGCAACTCGAAAAGAAGGTTAAAACTTCATATGATTTGAGTTTGGTTGAGATCATTCCAAACTTTGAGAATGTTGAACTATCGGTGGATCATTGGGAAGATATTATCGCTTGCGCCAAGCGTAAAAACGGTGGAGTAAACGGATTTTTGAATGATTCTACCGTTACGGTTAACGGGATGGAATTAACCGTCTCTTTGCAATACGGCGGATTGGATATCATGGAAGCGCTTGGTGTTGAAAAGACCCTTTTAGAGGTTCTTTTCGAATGGTATCAAAAACGCTATAAAATTGTTTTTACCGGCGCGACTAAAGTGGATGAATCCAATCTGATTGAAGTTCCTGAGCCGATCTATGAGGAGGCTCCGCCTCCGCCCGAACCTATTGCACCGCCTGCTCCCAAGGAGCCGGTAAAAAGGGAGTGGCGCCGCGCTCCGGTGGTTACCGAGATGCCGGATATTCCCTTTAAACCTACTGAGAATACCATTCATGGGGATCGGATCGGTAAGAATTTCTATGCCCTTAATAAGGTTAATCAGGTGGATGGAACCGTTTCGGTTATGGGCAATATTTTTAAATGCGACAGTCGCACTACTTGGGATCAGAAGAATGTTCGTTTTTCTGTATACATAACCGACTACACCGGATCGATCATTTTGAAATTCATGGTACCCGCCGAAAAAGCAGAGGAGTTATCGGGAAAATTAAAGCCCGGTAAAGCTGTTGGTGCAACCGGCCAAGCGATGTATGATAAATATGAAGAAGACTATGTAATTAACGCCAAATGTGTCTTTGAATCAAAATATACCATTCGCCAGGATTTTGCTGATGAGAAGCGGGTGGAATTGCATCTGCACACCAATATGTCGGCAATGGATGCGGTAAATACCATCGAGGATTATGTCCGCAGAGCAGCCTATTGGGGCCATAAAGCCATCGCGATTACCGACCATGGTAATCTTCAGAATTATCCCGGTGCCCAGGCGGCGGCCAAAGATTGCGGCATTAAAATGATCTATGGTGTTGAGGGTTATCTGGTGGATGATACCGTTCCGGGATTTGATCCGAAATCTTCCTATAAGCAAAAGGCAACACCGCGGTATCATATTATTCTTTTGGTCCAAAATAAAATTGGATTAAAGCATTTATATGAGCTGATTTCTAAATCGAATATTGAACATTTTTATCGTAGACCCTTGATGTTCCGCTCAGAGATCGAACGGCTGCGGGAGGGCTTAATTATTGGTAGTGCCTGCGAAGCGGGAGAATTGTTCCGTGCGGTGGTTGAAAAGAAGGGGGAAGAGGAGCTACTCAAGATTGCCTCTTTTTATGATTATTTGGAGATTCAACCCATCGGGAATAATGCCTATATGCTTCGCAATGGTATGGCTTCGGGCGAAGAGGAACTGCAAGGTTTCAATAAAACGATTGTTCGCCTTGGCGAGACCCTTAATAAACCCGTTGTTGCCACCTGTGACGTTCATTTTCTGGATGCGCGGGATGAGGTGTTCCGCCGCATCCTGATGGCAGGTAACGGCTTTGAAGATGCAGATAATCAGCCACCGCTTTATTTGCGAACAACCGAGGAAATGCTGCGTGAATTCGATTATCTGCCCTTCGATGTTGCTCATAAAATCGTTGTTGAAAATACAAACATGATTGCGGATATGGTGGAGGAAATCGTCCCCATTCCCTTTGGAATGCACGCGCCCGAGATGGAGGGGGCAGAGGAAGAACTGCGCGAATTGGCTTGGAAAACGGCCCATGATATTTATGGCGATCCTTTACCTGAAATTGTCGAAAAACGGCTGGATCGTGAGCTGAATTCCATCATCGGTAACGGTTATGCCGTTATGTATATGATTGCGCAGAAGTTAGTGAAAAAATCCAATGAAGCAGGCTATTCGGTGGGTTCCCGTGGCTCGGTCGGTTCGTCCTTTGCGGCATCCATGGTGGGTATTTCGGAGGTTAATCCTTTGCCGCCCCATTATGTTTGCCCTCATTGCAAATACAGCGAGTTTTTCGAAGATGGTTCGGTAGGTTCAGGATTTGACTTGGAGGATAAAGATTGCCCCCGTTGCGGCAAACCCATGAAGACGGATGGCCATGATATTCCCTTTGAAACCTTTTTGGGATTCAAGGGGGATAAGGTTCCGGATATTGATCTGAACTTTTCGGGTGAATATCAGTCCACAGCGCATAAGTATGTTGAAGAATTGTTTGGCGAAGGTTATGTTTTCAAGGCGGGAACCATTGGCACATTGGCGGACAAAACCGCATATGGCTATGTTAAGAAATACCTTGAAAGCAAAGAAATGAAACTGAATAAAGCGGAAGAACAGCGATTGGTGGATGGGTGCGTCGGTATTAAGAGAACCACCGGCCAGCATCCTGCAGGAATGGTTGTTATTCCCAAGCAATACAGTGTTTACGATTTTTGCCCCATCCAACATCCTGCTGATGATCAGGATTCGGATATCCTGACAACCCACTTTGATTTCCATTCTCTTCACGATACCATTCTGAAATTGGATATTCTCGGTCACGATGTGCCGACCCTCCTGAAGCATCTGGAGGATCTGACTAACTTGAAATTTGCGGATATTCCGATGAATGATCGCGAGGTTTACAGTTTACTTACCAGCCCTGCGGCGCTGGGTGTAACTCCCGAGGAAATTGAGTGCGATACCGGCACATTGGCCCTACCTGAAATGGGCACAAAATTTGTGCGCCAGATGATGGTGGAAGCGCGTCCCAAGAATTTTTCGGAATTGTTGCAGATTTCAGGACTTTCCCATGGTACCGATGTTTGGATCGGCAATGCGCAGGATCTGATCCGCGATGGAAAATGTGAGATCAAGGATGTTATTGGGACCCGTGATAATATTATGGTCTATCTCATTCATAAGGGTTTGGAACCGAGCATGGCCTTTAAGATCATGGAGATTGTTCGAAAAGGGAAGGCAAAAAAGCAACTTACCGATGAAATGATCGAGGCAATGAAGACTCATGATCTACCTGATTGGTATCTGGATAGTTGTCTGAAGATCAAATATATGTTCCCCAAAGCCCATGCTGCTGCTTATGTTATGGGCGCAATGCGATTGGGCTATTATAAAATTCATTATCCCAAAGAATTTTATTGCGCAACCTTTACCGTTCGTCCTGAAGGCTTTAATGCGGTGGATGTTGCCAAAGGCCCCGATCATCTGCGGAGCGTTATCCGCGGACTGGAGAATCTGGGGAAAGCTAAAACGGCGAAGGATGATGATACGATCAACACTTATCAGGTTGTTATTGAAGCCATGATGCGCGGTGTACGTTTCCTGCCGGTGGATCTCTATAAATCCCAAGCCACCCGCTTCACCATCGAAGAAGAAGGTATTCGGATGCCCTTCAGCGTTATGAATGGGGTGGGGGAAAATGCGGCTTATAATATTGTTCGTGCTCGTGATGAAGGGGATTTTCTCTCCCAGGAGGAATTCCGCGTGCGCGCCGGTATTTCCAATACCGTTACAGAATTATTAAACAAAGAAGGCGTTTTTGGGTCTATTCCCGAGAGTGCACAAATGTCGTTGTTTGATTTTTAAGAGGAGCTTATGAATTTGATAGAATCTTTGATCTCCAAATTGAATATTAAGGTGCGGCGGGATTGCACCCTCACAGAACTGACAAGTTTTAAAGTGGGCGGTCCTGCGGATTGTGTTCTCTATCCGGAAACAGTGGAGCAATGTTCTGCTTTGATCCATGCGGCAAATGAATCGGGTAACCGGCTGATTTTCTTGGGGAACGGCTCCAATATGCTGGGTTCCGATAAGGGCTGCAGGGATTATATTTTACGAACAGACGGGCTTTCGACTCTTTCTATTGATCGGAATGGGGTCATGACTGTGGGTGCGGGTGTCAAAGGTGTAAAGGCATCTTCCTTTGCGGCCAAAAACGGTTTTTCCGGCCTGGAGTTTTTATATGGCATCCCCGGAACGGTCGGCGGTGCGGTGTTTATGAACGCAGGAGCTTATGATGGTTCGATGGATCAAGTGGTTTTGCGAACCCGATATCTGGATAATAACGGTAATCTATGCTCCCTTGAAGGGGCGGATCATTCTTTTGGGTACCGTAAGAGCTTTTTTATGGAGCATCCGGATTATTTGATTTTAGAGACCGAACTCCAATTGAAACCCGGCAGTTCTGATGAAATTTTTGCTAAAATTGAGGAATTGCAAGCGCGGCGCAGAGAAAAGCAACCTTTGGAATATCCCAGCGCGGGCAGTACTTTTAAGCGACCCGAAGGCTATTTTGCAGGAAAATTGATTCAAGATGCCGGATTGGCCGGTTTTTCCATCGGTGGAGCGCAGGTGAGCGAAAAGCATTGCGGTTTTATTATTAATGCGGATCACGCTACCGGCGCAGATGTGCGTAATTTGATTTCTCATGTTAAGGAAACGGTATTGGAGCGTTTCGGCGTCAAGTTGGAATGCGAGGTTCATTTACTGGGCGAGGAGTAACAATAAAGGAGGTTTGCGGCAATGTCTTTTTGCTTTGATGTTAAGGAAGAACTATGCAGAATTGAAGAAAAAGATAGTGCTTGCAAGGCTGCGGCACTTTACGGAATGGTTTTGTTCGGTCAGTCGGTGGAGAAGGATTATTTGAAGATCTCCACCGAGAATGTGTTGGTCATCAACCACCTTCAGTCTCTGGCTTCCGGCCTGATTGGGTCATTTTTTGAAATGACCGAGGTCGGGGTTACATACACCGCCACTTTGAAAGGGGCCTCGCTGGACAAGTTATATCGCCTGATCCGTATGTTTGAGGAAGGGGATACGGTTTTGGAGGCAAAAGATCATTTGCTTCGTACCCGCGAGCGTTTTTTTGCCTTTCTTCGCGGAGCGGTTTTGAGCGGTGGTTATTTCAGCGATCCGCTCAGCGGTTATCATTTTGAACTTGTTACGTCATATTATACAGTGGCCAAATCGGTTGTTGAACAACTGAAAGCTCATGACATACCTTGCAAAATGGTTGTTCGCCGTTCCAATCATGTTGTTTATTTAAAGGATAGCCAGCAGATCTACGATCTTTTATACCGATTGGGCGCACGTTCTTCGGCATTTGATCTGATGGATGTTAAGATCGATAAAGAAACAAATAATAATAACAATCGCGTGGATAATTGCGCCGCATATAATATGGATAAAGCTTTGAATAAGGCAGTGGAGCAGGTTCGTGCTATTGAGAAGATCGAAAGTTCGGTGGGGCTTTCGGCCCTGCCGGAGGATCTCCTCTATGTTGCGATTTTGCGGAAAGAAAATAAGACGGCAAATCTGACCGAACTCAACGCCATTTGCGAAGGGCGGATCAGCAAGCCCGGTTTAAGCCGCAAACTGAATAAGATCATTGATTTTTCAAAAAATATTAAAGGGTAAATGAAATGAACGATTTTGTCCATCTTCATCTTCATACAGAATATAGCCTTTTAGATGGTGCTTGTCGGATCAACGAGGTGGTTGCTCGGGCCAAGGCCTTGGGTCAGTCTGCCCTGGCGATAACAGACCATGGCGTTATGTATGGCGCGGTGGATTTTTATAAGGCTTGTAAAAAAGAAGGGATCAAGCCTATCATCGGTTGTGAGATCTATATGGCGCCCCATGGCCGAAAGGATAAGCAATACGATCTGGATGGAAAATATTACCACCTCATTTTATTGGCTAAGAATAAAATTGGCTACCATAATCTGATCAAAATCGTTTCGCGCGGATTTACCGAAGGGTTTTATTTTAAGCCGCGGGCGGATTTTGAGCTGTTGGAGCAATATAGTGAGGGATTGATTTGCCTTTCGGGCTGCATTGCGGGTTCGGTCCAGCAACGTCTGCTTCGGGATGATTATGAGGGCGCTAAAGCGGAAGCGTTGCGCTATCGCGCCATTTTTGGGGATGATTATTATCTTGAGTTGCAAAACCATGGATATAAGGAAGATGCGGTGATTCTTCCGAGTTTATTGCGTCTTCATGAAGATACCGGGATTCCCATGGTTGCAACGAATGATGCGCATTATATTCAAAAAGAGGATTCATTCACTCAAAAGGTTTTGATGTGTATCCAGATGAATAAGACTCTGGAAGATGATGATGCTCCGGGTTTTGATACCGAAGAGTTTTATCTTAAAAGCGGTGATGAAATGGCCGCTCTTTTCGCATCATATCCCGGCGCAATTGAGAATACCTTGAAGATTGCAAATGAATGCAATTATGATTTCGAATTTGGTCAGTTCCATCTGCCTAAATTTCAACTGCCGGAAGGGGAGGTGGATAGCTTCTCCTATCTGCGTAAACTTTGTTATGCAGGACTTTTGGAAAAGTATTCATCGGCTACAAAAGAATTGGAAGATCGGCTAAACTACGAACTTGAAACCATTCGAAGCATGGGATATGTTGATTATTTCTTGATTGTCAGCGATTTTATTGCTTATGCAAAGAATAATGATATCCCTGTTGGACCGGGGCGTGGAAGTGCGGCGGGTTCGTTGGTATCTTATTGCCTGAGTATTACCGATATCGATCCTATTAAATATGACCTTCTGTTTGAGCGGTTTTTAAATCCGGAGCGGGTGACCATGCCGGATATCGATATCGACTTTTGCTATGAAAAACGGAGCCGCGTTATCGATTATGTTATTGAAAAATATGGGGATAACAATGTTGCACAGATCGTTACCTTCGGAACGATGGCTGCTAAACAGGCGGTTCGAGATGTTGGTCGCGCGATGGGGATTCCTTATGGAGAAGTTGATGCGGTTGCTAAGATGATTCCTTTCCGTTTGGGGATTACTTTGCAAGAGGCAATCAACAATGTCCCTACTTTAAAGGAACTTTATGAAACCAACCAAACGGTGCATCGGTTGCTGGATCAAGCTTTGCGGTTGGAAGGCGTTCCTCGCCATAATTCAACGCATGCCGCGGGCGTTGTTATAACAGAGAATGAGGTAAGCGATTTTGTTCCCATTTCGTTAAACGGAGATGCCTTTGTTACTCAGTTTCCCATGACAACCCTGGAGGAATTGGGCTTGCTCAAGATGGACTTTTTGGGGTTGCGAAATCTTACCATCATTCGGGATACCGAAAAGTTGATCCGCCAGACCAATCCTGATTTTGATATAAGCAAAATACCATTAGATGATCCCGCTACTTTTAAAACATTGGCAAGTGGCAACACGATTGGTATTTTTCAGATGGAAAGTCCCGGTATGCGGCAGGTTTTGACCAGACTTAAACCCTCCGAATTTGAGGATATCATCGCGGTGATATCCCTTTATCGTCCCGGCCCGATGGATTCCATCCCGACGTATATTGAAAACAAAAATAACCCGCAAAAGGTAAAATACTTGACACCTGAATTGGAGCCGATTCTAAAGGTGACCTATGGCTGCATTGTCTATCAGGAGCAGGTAATGCAGATCGTTCGTTCTTTGGCGGGTTATTCCTATGCCAGAGCGGATCTGGTACGCCGTGCCATGAGCAAAAAGAAGAGCGACGTTATGGAGCGGGAACGGGAAATCTTCCTGCACGGCTCTCTTGATGAAAACGGAAACGTATTAATTCCCGGAGCGGTACGCAATGGGGTTTCGGAAGCGGCAGCAAATAAAATTTTTGATCAGATGATTGATTTTGCAAAATACGCTTTTAATAAATCCCATGCAACCTGCTATGCAAAGGTCGCCTATCAGACAGCATATCTGAAGACCCATTATCAGACCGCCTATTTGGCGGCGCTGATGACCAGCGTGATCGGTTCCACTGAAAAGACGGCGGAATATATTGAGGAGTGCAGAAGGCTTGGAATCAAGGTTCTTCCGCCTCATATCAATAAAAGCCGTTCGCGTTTTCAAGCAACGAAGGATGGAATCATTTACGGGATGCTTGCAATTAAAAATGTTGGCGTAAAGATGGTTCATGATATTGTTGCAGAGAGAGATAAAAATGGGGAATATAAAGATTTTGTCGATTTTTGCAGCCGCATTGTGGGAGCGGATATTAATTCTCGAGCTATTGAAAGCATGATCAAGTGCGGCGTTTTTGATTGCTTTAAATATTCCAGACGACATCTGACAATGGTTCATGAACCCCTTCTCAACAGTATTACGGCCGAAAAGAAGAACCAAGTGGATGGCCAGATCGGCCTCTTTTCTATGTTGGAGGAGCCTGCGGATGTGGGCGGAAGATTTTTTGCGGATCCTCAGCCGGAATTTGAAAAATCGGTCAAACTCGCTTTTGAGAAGGAGCTGATCGGCATTCATTTATCGGATAATCCTTTTGAGCCCTATCGTCATATTTATGCGCGCAAGGATATTTGCAAATTTTCCAAAGTTCTCTCGGATGAAATACCCGACGGAGCTGAGATCTGGTGTTTTGCGCAGATCGATAGTTTTCGGTCAGTCAAAACAAAAGCCGGAAAAGAAATGGGATATCTTGGGTTATCGGACATCAGCGGAGGGATGGAAGGAATCTTATTTCCAAAGATCTATGCAATGCTTCGGTCGCGGTTATCCAAAAATGCAATGGTATTTTTGCGTGGTAAGATTCAAAAGGATGAGCAACGCGGAACAAAACTTTTGATTGAAGAGATCCGCTATCCCAGCGAACGAGAGTTAAATGAGAAAGTCAAGCGCTTATATTTAAAACTTCCCGGTCAGAATGATCCGTTAACAGAGCGTGTTTTAGAGGTGCTGCGAGATTATGCCGGTGATCAAGAGTGTATTTTATATTTCTCGGATACCAAGAAAAGTGTTTCGACATTAAATAAATTTGGTATAACCATCGGAGATGCACTTTTAAAAGAATTAAAAAAATTGCTTAATGACTCGGAAATTGTAATAAAATAGCATTGATTTTTTATTTTTTATAGTGTATAATTCATCTATAATTTCAAAAAGAAGGTAAGGCTATGGAATCTAAAGTTAAAAAGATCGGTGTTTTGACCAGCGGCGGCGATGCACCGGGTATGAATGCGGCGGTTCGCGCAGTTGTGCGTGCGGCGCGTTATAGAGGAATCGAAGTTGTTGGTATTCGCAGAGGTTATGCCGGTTTGATTGCCGGTGATATCATGGACTTGGATGTTCGTGATGTCTCGAATATTCTTCACGCCGGCGGTACCATGCTGTTTTCTGCCCGCAGCAAGGAATTCTGTACCGAAGAGGGTATGGAAAAGGCGATTGCTGTTTGCAAGGAGCAGGGGATCGAAGGATTGGTTGTTATCGGCGGCGATGGATCTTATCGCGGCGCAGGTGACCTTTCTGCGCGTGGTATTCCTTGCATTGGTATTCCCGGTACGATTGATAATGACATTACTTCTACCGATTATACCATTGGTTTTGATACCTGCATCAACTGTGTTGTTGATATGGTGGATCGTATTCGTGACACCATGCGTTCCCACGAGCGTTGCTCGGTTGTTGAGGTTATGGGCCGTCATGCGGGATATGTTGCTCTGCATGCAGGCATTGCAACCGGAGCAACCTTTGTTATGGTACCTGAAGTACCCAGCTCGGTTGTGGACGTAATTAAAAAGATCGAAGAAGGCCGTAAACTTGGTAAATCCAACTTCATTGTGATCGTTGCTGAAGGTGTCGGCAATGCGGAAGAAATGTCCAGATATATTCAGGAAACAACCGGCATTGTCACCCGCGCCACCATTCTCGGTCATGTTCAGCGCGGCGGTTCGCCCACATCGCGTGATCGTGTTTTGGCCAGCCAATACGGCAACTTTGCTGTCGAATTACTTGCGGCAGGGAAGAGCAACCGTGTTGTTGGTATGCGTAAGGATAAATTGGTGGATTATGATCTTCATGAGGCATTGGCGATGAAGAAGGAATTCCCCATGGATCTTTATAATATGAGCGATATTATTTCAATCTAAATGAATGCGGCGCAGTCTTTTGAAGGCTGCGCCGATTTTATTTAGATATTTTAAAAATTTCTCTTGATTTTTTTGTAAATATAGAATATAATAGATGCGTTCACAAAATGCCGGTGTGTTGGAATTGGCAGACGAGACGGACTCAAAATCCGTTACCAGCAATGGTGTGTGGGTTCAAGTCCCACCACCGGCACCAGAGCCCCAAGAGTTTCTTGGGGCTCTTTTTATTGTTTTCTGTACAGATTGACTTTGTTAAGTTCCCGTTTGAGCATATCTACAGTTCGGTCATCGCAAGGGATCAGTGGCATACGCGGCTCACCCGCTGAAAGGCCAACGATTTCCATTGCCGCCTTTATGGGGATCGGGTTGACCTGCGAAAATAATGCGCGAATTAACGGCAGTAAACGTAACTGCTCCTTGGTGGCTGATTCGATATTTCCTCGTTTGAATTCGCTGTATATTTTTTGAACTTCACCGGGAGCGATGTTGGATAAGACCGAGATTACGCCATCTCCGCCAAGAGAAAGGAAGGGGAGGATCTGATCGTCGTTTCCGCAATATATAGCCTCTTGTTGTTTACAAAGCATATAATCGGCTGTTCCGCTGATGTTGTTTCCGGCATCCTTTAAGCCAATGATATTTGGATGCTCAAACAGTTTTTTGCAGGTATCCGGTTCGATCTTTAAACCGGTACGCGCCGGAACATTGTAAACGATGATAGGGATTCGAACACGGTCTGCAATCGTATAATAATTTCGAATCAATCCATCTTGGGTCGTTTTGTTGTAATACGGCGTAACGATAAGCAGGCCGCTGGCGCCGCGTTTTTCGGCCTCGAGGCTTAATTTGAGTGCCTTGGCAGTATCGTTACTTCCTGTGCCTGCGATCAGCGGTACGCGTTGGCCAATAAAAGCAGATGCTTTGGCTACCAGTAGACTGAATTCTTCAAAAGAAAGCGTACTTGCTTCCCCGGTGGTTCCTGCCACAACGATCGCCTGAATTTCGTTTTGAATCTGGAATTCAATTAGCTCTTCAAGTCGGTCAACGTCCAGTGCACCATCACGGTTAAAGGGTGTTACCAAAGCGGTTGCCGCACC
>JAZODI010000055.1:0-2401 GCA_045596965.1 Eubacteriales bacterium
GTATAGGTGGCTACCGTGCATAAGGGGAGCAATATCAGCACCAATAAAAGCAGGGCAATGATCAAAAATCGCTTTTTCTTTTTTTGTTCCCAATGTTGCCGTTGCTGTTTCGGGCTCATATGGTTCCTCCTCCCTAAAAGCAGCGATCTGAAGACGAAGATCTTCAGAATATTTGCGTTTTAAAATGATCTTTGCTTGGGGGCTTGCTTGCCAAAAATGAAAACAGCAAACCAAAGCCCCTTAAAATCCCCCCTTTTGGGGGAAATTCGGGCATTTTCATGGTAAAATTCGCTCTAACCGAATTCCTTCCAAAAAAGCCGTATGCTCCCGCCCGCGGCTTTCACCGCGGACGGGAGTGTGGTTATAAAATTAGTTGTTTGCGCCGCTGATGAGATTATTGTTGGTCATCGGCTTCAAGGATGCGCTGCTGGCAAACTGCAGGTTCAGCTTGCCATTGAGAGCGCCTGCAACACCGGCATCGCCATTATCAATAACATCGCCATCCAGATAAACCAAAGCAGTAACCTTCTTAACGGTATTCGCGGAAAGATCGGTCAAGACAGCATTTTCTTTCAAGGTGGTGCTATCATCATCCGCAGTGAAACCGGTTATATCCATCTTGCCATTTGCACCGATGGTATAGTCGACCAACTTCAGATCTAACTTATACTGAGTGCCGGTAGCCTGACCGGATGCGGTATCCAACTTGGCAACACCCAAAATCTCATGATTTGCAGAGGTGGTGTCGTAGAAGACAACGCGGATACCGTCAGCCAAACCATCAATCTTTGCCTTGGTATACTCGCCACCAAGATCAAAGGTCATGTTGCTGCCGCCACCCATAAGGTCTTCGTTGCCATTCTCTTCATAGATGCGATTGGCTGCCGCAGTTTGCAACAACAACTTGGAATCGGTTGCATTGGTGCGGAAGAGCAGGTCGATGGAATAACCATAGGTATCGGTCAAAGCCTTAGCAGCATTTGCATCGGCCGCAGGTGCGGATACATCCGCCGCGCCGGTGTGAATTGTTCCCAAATCACCGGAAACGGTATTAGAATTGCGGGATTCCACAGTTACCGGCTTGCTACCAAGTGCACTCAGGGGAATGCCTTCTACAGTTGCACCCTCAGGGAAGGTGATGGTAGAGGTATATGCACCAACCATATCTGCGATGTCTGCAAAGATCCCACTGTTCGGTCCGAATTGGAATGCCAATTGGCCGCCCATTGCTTTGGACATCAAATCGTTAATGACTGTTTTGTCTTCGCCTTCATTTGATGCTTTGATTGCGGAGAGAGTGTAGGAGTTGATCTTAATATCGCTAGCCACCAACAAAGCGCTGACTGCAACCTCTACATCACCCCATGTATAGGAATCTTTACCCTGCAATTTTCCTTTTGCGGTTGTCAGCTGCTCTGCAATGGCCTCGTATTTGGAAACGTATGTATTAGCGATAGTGGTAACATTTGTCAAAACCGCATTTTCGGCCAGATCAGAAAACTGCCCAATAAAGGCAATGGTCTCGGAGATGTTTTTATCGCCGATTCCGTTCACAGCTGCTTTCCATACGGTATCGTCGACAGAGCTAGCACCGGCCAAGCCCAACAATACTGCCGATTTCAAGGAATTGCCGATCGCTTGATTGGAGTTCTCAAGTTTGGTGATCAAGGCATTGAGGGTTGCTATATCTTTCGGATCAACGGAGGTGGTGCCAACACTATTTTGATTCTCCAATGCTAAGTTGGCCAATTCGCCGGAATACATAGCAAGTGCACCTTGGGCTTCGGCAATGGCCGAAAGACGATAAGATGCAATAGCATTTTTATTGTTGCGTACTGCAAATTCCCGATCCGTCATGGTAGAAGCGGAACCGATACCATTTACGCCGGCATAATTCGGATTGGTCAGAGCAAGGAAACCTTGAGTGGTGGTATCATATTCACCAACCATCGTATTTTTGCTTAATTCCATAATCCGGCCGTCCGATCCATAGAGGGGATAAGCCAAGGGGGAATTGGTATCCAAGCCTGCTGAAGTTGCGTTCAGGCGAGTAGGATACAGAGTGATCTTGCCCAAGCCATAAGAAGTATCGCTCAGGTCGATCAGGTTACCCCAGGTGGTGTTTGCCGCAACAGCACCTACTTTATCCATAGAATCGCCTTCGCTGGAGCTGGGAGTACCATTGTTGTATACAGTGTCATAAGTACCCAAAGCGATTTCCAGATTTCCGTTTGCGCCGACGGTGGTGGTGATACCCTTGACTTCCGGAGCGGTAGAGAGGGTGAACCATGCATAGGTGGACGAAACGGTCATGATGCAGGCGATCAACAGCATGGCGATCGCTGCTAACAGTTTTTTACGAATGGATTGCATTTCGTTGGACTGTCTTTTGTTCATCACA
>JAZODI010000056.1:0-1839 GCA_045596965.1 Eubacteriales bacterium
TTTGGCGAAAGTCATGGCCCTGCGATCGGCGCGGTTATTGATGGTCTTGCGCCGGGGATCGCGGTGACTGAAGAATTTATCCGCGCGCAATTGGCGAAGCGCCGCCCTGCCGGAAGGATCTCTACCGCCCGGGTAGAGCGGGATGAATTTTCCATTTTAAGCGGCGTTTTTAATGGGTTTACAACCGGCACACCCCTTTGCATCACCATCCCCAATACCGCCCAAAAATCCAAAGACTATAGCAAAACCCGCAGTTTAGCGCGCCCCGGCCATGCCGATTATACCGCCTATTGCAAATACCATGGGTTTGAAGATTATCGCGGCGGCGGTCATTTTTCCGGCCGCATCACCGCGGCATTGGTCGCCGCAGGCGCTATTCTGATCTCTGCATTGGAAAAGAAAGGGATTAAAATCGATACCCGCATCGCCCGATGCGGCGGGGTAGAGGGGGATGCCGAAGCCATCCGCGCCGCCATTGAAAAGGCAGCTGCCGAGGGAGATAGTGTCGGCGGTATTTTGGAAACGGTGATCAGCGGCGTGCCTGCCGGTTTGGGTGAGCCTTGGTTCGATAGTGTGGAAAGCTTGCTTTCCCACGCCCTTTTCAGCGTTCCTGCCGTCAAAGGAGTTTCTTTCGGCGATGGTTTTGGAATGGTTGATTTAAAAGGAAGCGAGGCCAATGATCCCTTTGCGATGGATGGGGAACGGGTCGTTACCACCAAGAATAGCAACGGCGGCATCAACGGCGGAATTTCCAACGGAATGCCCATGGTGATCCATACGGCGATCAAGCCCACGCCCTCCATTTATAAAACCCAAAAAACCGTTGATTTTATGGAAAATAAAGACGCCGAGCTTCAGATCGAAGGGCGTCATGATCCCTGCATTGTCCATCGCGCGTGCGTTGTTGTGGATAGTGTTTGTGCGTTGGTGATCGCCGATCTTTTGAGTGGGCGGTTTGGCACCGATTATTTAGGAGCGGAACAGTGAAATACGGGTTAATTGGTGAAAAATTAGGGCATAGCTTTTCCAAAGAAATCCATGAAATGCTTGCCGATTATACTTATGAACTGAAGGAAATTGCCCCTGCAGATCTGGATGGGTTTATGAAGGCGCGGGATTTTGCGGCCATCAATGTAACCATCCCCTATAAGCAGGCGGTGATCCCTTATCTGGATGAGATCAGCCCCCGCGCCAAGGAGATCGGGGTGGTGAATACCATCGTTAACCGCGAGGGTAAACTTTATGGCTATAATACTGATGTTTTAGGGCTGCGCGCCCTGCTTTCCCATCATGATATCACCCTCACCGGCAAGGAGGTTTTGATTTTAGGCAGCGGCGCCACCTCTAAAACCGCCTATGCCCTTGCCAAAGAACTGGGTGCGGCGGAGATCCATATCGTTTCCCGCTCGGGGAAGGGCGGAATTACTTATGAAGAGGCCTATGCAACCCAGCGGGACGGGCAGATTATTATAAACACCACCCCTTGCGGAATGTTTCTCGATCTCCATTCCAGCCCCTTGGATCTTTCGTCCTTTGCGGCGTTGGAAGGGGTTGCGGATGTGGTCTATAACCCTCTGCGCACCGAGCTGGTGCTTGCGGCAAAAGAACGAAATATCCCTGCCGCAGGCGGCTTATTGATGCTGGTAGGGCAGGCGGTTTGCGCGGTGGAGTTCTTTTTGAACACCTCCATTGAGGATGAACAAATTGTTGAGATCTATCGCAAGATATTGGCCGAAAAGGAAAATGTCGTTTTGATCGGTATGCCCGGCTGCGGCAAGTCCACTGTTGGAAAACGGCTGGCGGAGCGGTTGGGGCGGCCGTTTATCGATACCGATACGG
>JAZODI010000057.1:0-2846 GCA_045596965.1 Eubacteriales bacterium
CTGATAAAGGGATAAAGGATGGCGCAGGCTGTGCCGTATTCCAAGGCGGCATCCTCGCCGCCGCTAACGGAGATAAACTTGCACCGAATCACCTTGCACCGCCGCACCAGCCAAAAGACCCGATCCAAAAGCATTTGCACCGTTTCCAAGGTGCCGGAGAGGGTCTCTGCCGCCCCTTGCTCCTCCAGCGCGGAGCGGAGCGTCTCGCCGCTTTCCAGATGGGGAAAGCCAAGCAACCGTTTAACCAGCCGCCCGGCACCTCCGCCCGATTCCTTTTTGGGCTTTTCGGCATCGGGCGAGCCGCCGCCCAAGGGAATCCCAAGGATGCGAACAAAAACGCCCAACCCCTTTTGGGGCTCAAACCGAAAGAAGACATCCACCGGTAAAGCCAAAAAAAGCAATAGGAGCACCACCAAGACCGCAACTACGATCCCTATGATCTTCAAAACGATCATGGCCAGCCCTCCCACTAAAATCATCATATATCTATTTTACCACTTGACGGCATCAAATTCAATATATTTATTTAACAGAAGAAAAAGCAAAAGAGACCTTGCGGTCTCTTTTCTTTCAATTATCATCCGCCAAACCGTTCAAATGGGATGGATTTTTCGATTTCTTCGGGTGAAGCTGTATGTCGATACAGCGAGAACGAAAAATCGGAAAAGGCGCCCATTTCAACGGTTATAACAACTCTGCAATCTGAATAGCATTTGTTGCTGCTCCCTTGCGCACCTGATCCCCACAGCACCAGATCTGCAGACCGCACTCATCGGTAAGATCCTTACGGATACGGCCGACGAAGACAAGATCCTGATCGGTGGTATCAAGGGGCATGGGATACTTTTTATTATTGAGATCATCCACCAGCTTGCAACCGGGGGCAGAGGCAATGATCTTTTGAGCATCCTCCACGCTGATGGGCTTTTCGGTCTTGACGGTAACGGAAATGGAATGGCTGCGAACAACGGGGACACGAATGCAGGTGCAGTTGACCAGCAATTCGGGCAGATGCATGATCTTGCGGCCCTCGTTTTGCATCTTCATCTCCTCGGAGGTATAGCCCTCGAAGGCTTCGCCGCCGATCTGGGGAATGAGGTTATAAGCGATCTGATAGGGGAATACGTTGGTTTCAAAATCCTCGCCCTTGGCAACAGCGTTGACCTGATCCATCAGTTCCACAGGGCCTGCGGCACCTGCGCCGGAGACCGCCTGATAGGTGGAGGCGATCATGGTCTTGATCGGGCTGAGCTTATTGAGCGCATTGACCGCGGTGATGGTGATGATGGTGGAGCAATTGGGGTTGGAGATGATGCCCTTATGGTTTTTGGCATCCTCTGCGTTGACCTCGGGAACGATCAGGGGAACATCGGGATCCATGCGGAAGGCGCTGGAGTTATCAACGAATACCGCCCCTGCCGCAACAATGGCGGGAGCCAGGCGCTTGGCCAGATCATTGGAGGCCGCCCCCAGAACAATGTCCATCCCCTCGAAGGCGTTTTCATCGGCCAATTCGACCGCGATATTCTCGCCCTTAAAGGGGATCAGCTTCCCCACGCTCCGCTCGCTGGCCAGCAGCTTGAGCTTACCGATGGGAAAATTCCGCTCTTCCAATACCTTCAACATCTCGCGGCCCACCGCACCGGTGGCACCCAGAATAGCTACATTTTTCATAAATTTATCTCTCCTTACTTAACGAAACTATTATATAATACGCGAATGGCGTTTGCATAATCCTTATTATCGATGCCGACGATGATATTCATCTCATCGGGGCCTTGGGAGATCATGCGGATGCTGATCCCGTTTTCGCCCAGGCGGGCAAAGATCCGGCCGGAAACGCCGGCGCGGAAGGCCATCTTCCGCCCCACCGCCGCAACGATGGCGATCTGATCATGCACCTTGATATTATTGGGCTTGATCTTCTTTTGAAGCTCACCCAGCATGGAATAGAGGCAGGAAGAAACCTTGGCCGAATCCACCACCAGCGAAACGGTATCCAAGCCCGAAGGGACATATTCCACAGGGATGTTATGATCCTCAAAGACCTCCAGAATGCGGCGCAACTCGCCCACTGCGGAGGAAAGACCGATCTTGGTAAGAGTGATGATGGAATGATCCTTTTTGCCGGCGATGCCGGTGATGAACCGATGCTCCATATCCATGGAATCATCAAAGCTTTCCATGATCATGGTGCCGGGATGGTCGGGTTCGTTGGTATTGCGGATATTGAGGGGGATCTTCTTTTCCCGTACCGGATAGATGGTTCCCTCATGGAGCACCTGCGCGCCCGCATGGCTGAGCTCCCGCAGCTCGCTATAGGTAACCCGATCGATGGGCTGGGGATCCTCAACAATGCGGGGATCGGCCATCAGGATGCCCGAAACGTCGGTCCAGTTTTCATAAACATCTGCATCCAGCGCGGCCGCCGCAAAGGCGCCGGTGATATCGGAGCCGCCGCGGGTGAGGGTTTGGATCTTGCCATCGGGCATCAACCCATAAAACCCGGGGATGACCACCTTGCGCCCCTCAGCCTCCCGCCGCAGAGCGGCATAAGATTCCTCTTTATCCACCGTTCCGTCATAACGAAACTTGAGCCAATGAGCGGCATCGACAAAATCAAAGCCCAGATAATCCGCCATCAGCAGAGCCGAAAGATATTCGCCCCGGGAGGCCAGTTCCTCCTCGCTCATGCCGGAGAGCAGCTTTTTGCGGATCTGCTCTAAATGGGAATCGATATCGATGGAGAGCCCCAGATCCTCTTTGATGCCCCGATACCGATCGGCGATCATACCGAAAACCGATTCAAAGGACACCCCATATTGAACATGGGCATGGCAGAGATA